>DATEPO010000444.1:0-4555 GCA_035273145.1 Nitrospiraceae bacterium | reverse complement strand
CACACCCTCGCCATCGTCGAATCGCTGCGCCAATTCGCGACTTCTCGACGCCATACGCTGGTGGAACTGGCTATCTCCTGGCTGGCATCGCAACCGACCGTCGCATCGGTCATCGCCGGGGCGACCTCACCGGAACAAGTGAAGACAAACGCCGCCGCCGCAAGGTGGAACTTCACGGCAGAAGAATTGACCGAGATTGAAAGACTCTTGCAGCGATCGAATTAAACAGCGTTAATCGCTCCCTCGGATCTCGCCAGGCCCAATTGGCGCGTGGACATTGACGATCAGTGGCCAGCATATTGACAAGCACATGAGAAAGGTATCAGATCAATGCATGGTTCAACGAAGCGAAATCAGGATGGGCGAATAGACGGAGGGACGTATGGTCATCAAGTCTTATCAGAACGTCGCGCCGACCAGCTATCAGGGAGTACCGGAAGGCGTGCAGATCCGTGAGATGATTACCTCAAACGATGGTGCGCCGACCTTCGCCATGCGCGTCTTCGACGTGCAGCATGGTGCCAGCACGCCCTACCACACCCATGCCTGGGAGCACGAAGTCTACATTATTTCAGGAACAGGACAGGTACGGACGGAAGGAAAAGAAATGCCGTTCAAGCCCGGCGATTCAGTCTACATCGCTCCGAACGAGCAGCATTGTTTCATCGCCGATACGGCCACGCCGGTGCAAATGATCTGCTGTATTCCATCGAAAGACCAGTGCCGGCTGTAATGACTAATCAAAGTGCATACTGACAATATCCGGCAAGGTCTTTTTCTGGCTTATCACGAATATTCTCTCCATCCAATCACAAAAAGCTAAACGACGGGGACGTAGAAACACTGCTGGCAAAAGACGCCGAGGTCTCTCGACCTCGGCGTCTTGCACATTGTCCTCTTAATCCTGGCGGCTATAGCGTCGGCGGACAACGATAGCCAGACCAGCTAGTCCTGTCCCAAGCAAAAGGACCGAGGCGGGCTCCGGCACACTGGGAATTGAGCGAGGTTCTTCAGGCGCGAAACTCGCCGTAGATCCGACAGCACCGTCGATTGCATTAAATTGGCCGTTCGTTGAAAAACTCGGAGAATTCACCCGGACAACGAGTATTTCCGATGTGCTGCCGGGAGCAAGCGCGGGGCTCGCTCCTTTTTCAAAATTCCATCCCACGGTCTGTCCGGAGATGTCTCGATCGATCCCGATAGGCGCAATGGTTGACGCCGTGAATCCAGCCGAACCTCCGCCGCCGGCGTTGTCTGTTCTAAGAAAGACGTTCGTCGTGAAGAGGTCAAAGCTTCTATCGGTCACGCGGCCGATGGCATCAGACGAACCAGGCGCATTGACCACTTGAAAGTAATAATCCGTCGTATTCGGGATCCCCGAGGGGGTAAACACCGCCTCGCGAATACTCGCGGAGAAGCTTGACGTGGTGATGGTGGTCGTACTGGAGTCAATCAGTGTCCCCGGGCTTCCAGACAGAGTATCAATGACGGTCGGCGGAATATTCAGGAGACTTCCCGGCGTCAAAGAGGTTGCGTGAGCAGTCATGGTAAAAGCCATGCTCCCTGCGACGCCACCGATCAGCATCATGCTTAGCACTCTTTTTGTGATCATAGACAAAACCTCCTGTAGTGGTCAGAACCTAGATGAAGGTTTTTTGCAGTTTAAATGCCAGCGCGCCAACTTGCAGAAAATCCAGAAGACTGATGCAACTCCCCGTATGACTGTTCACTTGCCTTGACACACGTCGTATCTGAATTATTTAAGTACTAACCATGCCGTACAGCGGCAAGGCCTCAAAATCCCGCTATTGACGCTCTCATTCTCGCTGTCCCCTACCGGCTCTAGTTCAATCTGGGCCCACATGGCTCTATTAGGAACTGTCACGTTTGTCGTCATGCGTTGTTCTTCTTAAGATAAGCGACGGTAGTTTACGAGTCGAAGCAGAATTGCAGGCGTTTATCGTTTATTGAAGTGACGATGTAAAGATGAATCGGGCTCCATGCAATCGATCACGTCTAATCAAGGCAACGGCTTTCGTTGGCGGACGCAATAGACAATCATGAGAATGACAGCAATCAATCCGGTCAGCGGACCGAAGACGAACGCGCCGGTCATCGAACCCACCCCACCAAATGGCATAAGTACCGGCCGCATCAAACAGGTCGCGCCGCAGTTTCAAGATCAGAGAAATGACGGCGATGAGAATGCCGAGCGTGAGACTGAGAAGGAAAACGTGTCGACTCCTGTCCGTTGGAAGAACTTCACCACCTTTTCTGGCCCTAATAATAAAAGAAGAGCGCAGCCCTTTATTATTTGACAGAAAACTGGCTTATACCTAGACTCGTTCCGCGGGACAATAGGAATCTTTGCATGAGCCAAGCACCTTCGGTTATTGCTAATTTAGTCGCCAGATTCGAACGTAACATTGATGCGTATGGCACCAGGGGTACAACGAAACCCAACTCCGTCGCGAATTTCTCGATCCATTTTTTGAAGCGCTTGGATGGGATGTCTCAAACCGAGAGGGACATGCCGAAGCCTACAAGGATGTTATCCATGAAGATGCCATCAAGATCGGCGGCGCTACCAAAGCCCCTGATTATTGCTTTCGCATCGGCGGCACACGCGAATTTTTCCTCGAAGCAAAAAAGCCGTCCGTGAATCTAAAAGATGAGTCGGCGCCTGCTTATCAACTTCGCCGGTATGCCTGGTCAGCTAAACTCCCACTATCAATCCTGGCGGACTTCGAGGAATTCTCGGTCTACGATTGTCGCACCCGACCGAAAGACACCGACAAGCCGGGAATCGGCCGTGTGCATTATTGGACCTACAAGCAGTACATCGACAAATGGGATGATATCGCCGGCATTTTTTCAAAGGACGCCGTCCTTAAAGGTTCGTTCGACAAATATGCAATCACTGACCGGAAGCGCGGGACCGCGACCGTCGATGTCGAATTTTTGGCGGAAATCGACCAGTGGCGTGCAGCGCTCGCCAAAAATCTGGCGAACCGAAATCCGAGACTTTCCGTTCACGAACTCAACTTCACCGTCCAACGCACGATCGATCGCTTAATCTTTCTCCGTATCTGTGAAGATCGAGGCGTGGAACCCTATGGCCAATTGCAGGCCTTGCTGAATGGAAGCCATGTCTATCAGCGACTGCAGTATCTTTACGAGCAAGCCGACGACCGTTACAACTCAGGCCTTTTTCACTTTCGCAGGGAACGGGATCGCGCTGAGACACCGGATGAGCTCACGCTGCGCGTCAAGATCGACGACACAACGCTCAAAGATATTCTCGCCCGGCTGTACTATCCGCAGAGCCCCTATGAGTTTTCTGTCTTCCCCATCGAAATTCTTGGACAGGTTTATGAGCAATTCTTGGGCAAGGTCATCCGGCTCACTGCCGGCCATCAGGCCAAGATTGAAGAAAAGCCGGAGGTTAAAAAGGCCGGCGGTGTCTACTATACACCTGCCTACATTGTCGACTACATCGTCACACACACAGTAAGCACGCTGTGCGAAGGGAAGACGCCGAAACAGATTACGAAACTTCGTATTCTCGATCCGGCCTGCGGTTCCGGCTCATTTCTCATCGGAGCCTACAATTACCCATCGAAAAGAACTCTATCAAGCCATCAGTGGGGAGTGGCGGCTCACGACGCAGGAAAAGAAGCGCATCCTATTGAACAACATCTACGGCGTGGACATCGACAGCCAGGCCGTGGAAGTCACCAAGTTAAGTCTCCTGCTTAAAGTACTGGAGGGTGAGAGTGACGAGACACTGAAGCGACAGCTTTCTTTCGTCAAGGAGCGAGCTTTGCCCGACTTAGGTCGCAACATCAAATGTGGCAACAGTCTGATTGGGCCTGATTACTTTTCCGGTCAGTTGCTTCCCGATGAAGATGAAATGCGGAGGGTGAATCCGTTCGATTGGAAGTCCGAATTCCCGGAAATCATTCGGGTTGGGGGGGTCGATGCGGTGATTGGAAATCCGCCCTATGTACGCCAAGAGGCGCTGTCGAATTTTAAAGATTACCTTTCAAGCCGATATGAAGCCTTCGATGGTGTAGCGGATTTATATGCCTACTTCATGGAGCGCAGCGTATGTTTACTTCGCGAGGGCGGCCGGTTCAGTTTCATTGTGTCAAGCAGTTTCTTGCGCACCACCTACGGTAAGCCATTACGACGAACACTTAAAAAACATGCGGCAGTACTTCGCATTGTAGACTTCGGTGGGTTAGCTGTTTTTGAAAACGCCAAAGATACGTATGTCTGCATTCCGCTTCTCGCCAAAGTTCAACAGCCTGATCGCATGGAAGTGTCATGCATTCCGTCACTTCAATTCACGAATCTAGATGACTACGTCGCGGGCACACGACATACAATTCCACACAAACGTCTTTCACCTGAAGCCTGGTCGCTTAATTCCGATGCAGAGGCTGCGGTCATCGAAGCAGTGATGAAGATTGGCAAGCCGCTTGGCGATTACGTGAACGGGCAGATCCACTATGGCATCAAGACCGGCTTGAATGAGGCTTTTGTCATAGAC
>DATEPO010000443.1:0-4434 GCA_035273145.1 Nitrospiraceae bacterium | reverse complement strand
CCGTGGAGCCTCCTTCAAAAGGCAGACGGCGAGGAAACCTAAGAAGCGCACAGCGGCATAACCGCTCGTGGTGCAACCACGCGACAGAGCATCATCGGCCTCGATGGCGCGATCCGGCCTGAGGGCTGCTCTCGCGATTTTATGCCAAACGCTTTCGTCATGGTGATGGTCGATGGTCGATCGAGTTGATCTTCTGTGAAGAAAGATGGTAATTTCGGCCCTACCGAATGCCCGTGGGCCACTTCAAGACGTTGTTCGACTTCCGAGCGCCCTGGGCGCGCGCGTGTTTCGTTGCTGCCTGCCTGACTGCTGCCGCCATACATGGCGCGATCATTGCGTTTCACCGCTCCTTCCACATGCGGGACTTCGATGTGCATCGCGAGGTGGGACGGCGGTTTCTTTCAGGGGAATATTTATATGCCGACGGTCTCTGCTATCCCTACATGCCTGCGGCGGCCATGTATTTTTCTCCGCTGGCCTTGATCGACCGAAACACCGGACTTGCCCTTCGGTATGCCGTTGCAGTCATCTGTCTTTGTATAACGCTGACTCTGTTGTTCCGCATGGCCCGCATGCAGTTCGATGGATTGGACAGGGCAAGCCTGACGGTCGGCGCACTGACCGTTCTGCTGGCTCTCCAGTTTGTGCTCCAGGATCTCGACGACGGCGGGCCGCATCTGATTCTGTTGGTCATGCTGACGGCAGGCATGTATGCGGCCTCGCGTGAGCGAGACGTGGCGGCAGGGCTGTGGTTCGGACTCACCATTGCCTTGAAGATTACTCCCGCCCTTTTCGTGCTGTTCTTCCTCTGGAAGCGTCGATGGCGCTTGGCCGGCTGTACTGTGCTGGCCGCCATTGTCTGGATCGTGCTGCCTGCCACATGGATGGGACCTTCGAATTGGTGGAATCACCAGAAAGAATGGGCCGCGAATGCCGGGCTTTCGTTGACCGATCGGCATACGGGAATTGCCGAGGAGAATGAGCAGCGTGTTCGGAATCAAAGCCTTCGCCCGTCGCTGATGCGCTATTTGGTGACCTATCCGGAGAACCATCCGGTCCGGCGAGATGATCCCGGATTCAGGCCGATTCTCAATATGCCGCCACGGCTGGCGCAGGTTGTCGTCCTGA
The DNA here is from genome assembly GCA_035273145.1 of Nitrospiraceae bacterium. GTDB lineage: Bacteria > Nitrospirota > Nitrospiria > Nitrospirales > Nitrospiraceae > JAICXS01. The sequence continues at coordinate 3,306 of DATEPO010000443.1, read as the reverse complement.
TGGCGACGGTCGGACTGCTGGGTCTCTTCGCGTGGGCCACCCGAACGCCATGGCGTGGGCCGACTGACCCGGACTGGTTACGTCAGTGTGCGGCGATGTTTATTCTGCTGCTGCTGCTCTCACCCATTACGTGGCAGCAACATCTTGTCTGGCTCATCCCGGCTCTCTATATCGTGGTCACCGACGTCATTGTCCGGAGCCGCATCAGCATGGCAAGGGCGGCTGCCGTCGGCGGATATATCGTGCTCACGATGGTCCTCAATTATGAAGTACTTGGAAAGCAACGGTTTGCCATGGTACTTAGTTATCATCCGTTTGCGATCGCCATGCTGCTGGTGCTCGGGCTGCTGATGTTCCGTTTTCGCAAGGGGCCGGCTTTAGGATGGGCGGCCGGGGGCGTCCATGGATCGACCCTTCAACAGGAGTAGGAAGCCGCGCATGAAGGCCGTCGTCGTCATTCCGACGTATAACGAACGCGAGAACGTTCTCGGCCTGGTGGAGCGAATCCTCCGCCTACCCGGTGAGCCGGTCGACCTCTTTTTCGTCGACGACAACTCGCCGGACGGAACGGGACGGATACTCGATGACTTCAGCACAAGGGAGCCGCGCCTGAAGGTGTTGCATCGTCCGGGAAAGATGGGATTGGGTTCGGCTTACCGAGAAGCGTATCGCGTCTTACTCCAGCAGCCCTATGACTGTTTCATCCCAATGGATGCCGATCTTTCCCATTGTCCGGAGATGATTCCCATCTTGCTGAATGCCTCGACTGACGCACATTTAGTGATCGGCAGTCGATACTGCCCGGGTGGCGGCTCCAAAAACTGGTCGCTGGTTCGCCGAACCCTCAGCTTCACCGCCAATCGTCTGTGCCGAGTGCTGTTGGGCCTCAAGAGCAAAGATTCTACGGCGGGATTTCGCTGTTATCGGCGAGAACTCCTTGTGGCGTTGGATCAACTCAACATCCGCTCGAACGGTTATGCCTTCCAGGTCGAGATGACGTACTACAGCCAATGGCTGGGGTCTCAATTACGTGAAGTGCCGATCACCTTTGAAGAGCGCGTGCAGGCCAAGAGCAAGATGTGCCGCACGGAGATCACGTCCGCCGTGACAACCGTGGCGCGCCTATGGGGCCATCGTCTGACGGGCGGCGCTGAAGAACGCACAGTGCTGGCGCCTCTCACCAGCTCCTTCTGAAGGTTCATTGAGAACGCCCGCGCGGACATCGCAGCTCATCCTCATTCGCCTGTGTTTGTCGCTCCCACAGAGGGCTCAGGGTAGCTCACTATTGCCCGTGATGAAATCATTCTTAGAATGACCGCTAATATACGTTGGGCGTAAATAATCGCTAGGGAGGACACTATGTCACCGCGAGGTATGATCGGTTCCATGATGCTTGGAATTGTGTTGTGCGTATCATCGGTTCACGCCGCCGACCTGTTTGACGGCCTCATGGATCGCGCTACGGAGAGCGCGAAACGCAAGGCCCAGGATCGCGTGAATCAGCGGATGGATCAGACGATCGACAAGGCGATCAACAAGAGCGAAGAAGCGGTGAGGTGTCTGGCGACGGATCAGGAATGTCTGAAGCGCGCAAAGCAGGAGGGGAAGAACGTCGTGTTGGTCGAATCGCCAACATCCGATGCCATGAAATGCACCGCGACGGATACAGGCTGCCTCAAACGCGCCAAGCAGGCGGGGAAGAAGGTCGAGATTGTCGACGAAGCCCAACTCGATGTCCTCAGCTGTGCGTCCACAGATACCGACTGCCTCAAGCGGGCTAAGGCGCTTGGGAAGAAAGTCGAGATCACGGATTAAGTGCGATGGTGCGTTAGCCCTCACTTAGTGTGGAATACCGCTCGAGTCGCCTCAACTTCTCCGCTTGTGTACTCATTGTGGATCTAGCCCCGACGTTGCTCATCAATCCCTCATTTTTTCGTTTCAGTTGAATTACCGGCAAGTGATGGATCAAGGCGACTCGTTTCAGCACCAAGGGTTCGTTCGAGGACGTCGCCGCATCGTGCCCACATCCGAATGCAATAACGTTCATTCGTCCATTTGCCGGCTTGGTAAAGAGCGATTGATATTCGGATTGACAGAGCTGCGGCATTGATGATATTGAATCTCAAAATTAACTAGGCCAGCGGAGCGATGACTCCCGAGCCCGAACGGCGCCCAGGCGCTGTTCGGGTTTTTTTTTGAGCCGCAAAGATCGGCCGGGAAGGAAGGTGCATGAAGGTGAGGCGCAATACAGGAAGAATAGCAGGGACGGTCATGAGCATCTTGCTTGGCAGGACGTGGTCAGGATCTGCCTTTGCTGACTATGAAGTCATTGAGGTGAGTGCCGGCGGTACGATCAAAGGCGCGGCGATATGGAAGGGCGATATTCCAGCCGTGCCCCCGCTGAAAGTGTTTGCGGATATGGATGTGTGCGGAGAGACCGCGGAATCGCCGGTGCTCCAGATCGATCCCCAGACGAAAGGCCTCCGATTTGTCTTGATCTACTTAGAAAAGGCGGAGAAGGGAAAAGCGCCGGAGGCAAAGTATTCTCTCCACATGGGCAAACAGAAAGCGGTCCGCACCTCTCGGACGTGCTTATTCCAAGAACACGTCTTTCCCTTTGTTCGCACCTCTCAGATCGGCATCACGAACTTTGATGAGGTCCTGCACAACCCTCATTTCTTTCATGAGAAACGATCGAGCCTTCTGAACATTGCCATGCCCTCCCCTGACCGCGAAGTCATCACACAGCTCCCGCGGGCGCAAGGGGTCGGGGTGCGATTTCAATGCGATGTCCATGTGCACATGAATGGCTGGATGGCCGCCTTTCCTCATCCGTATTTTGCGGTTACCGATTCGGAAGGCCGATTCGAACTCACGAACGTGCCCCCGGGCACGTACACGCTCATTGCGTGGCATGAGGGATACGACATCGTGTCGTTCGTGTCGTCACGTCCCACCTATGATGAACCGCATGTTATCCGGAAATCCATTGAAGTGAAGCCGCACGCCGTCCTGGAAGAGCAGTTCCATTTTCCCGTTCGAAATGTAGAGGTGCAATGGAAAGTGGCAGGCAGCGATTAGTGAGTCCCGAGCCGTCCTTGCGACAGCAAGGTGTTATCGGGGCGTTGAATGCCTATCCACATTCCCAATGCACGCTCAATGTTCGACGGAGGTCATGAGAAATGAAGAACAGGCTCTGCCTGAAAGGCGTCACGGTCGCCGTACTGGGGCTCATTGCCCTGTTGAGTTACGAATGGACCGGTCTCGTCCAACCGGCTAATGCGATCCCCGCGTTTGCGCGGAAAT
>DATEPO010000442.1:0-14777 GCA_035273145.1 Nitrospiraceae bacterium | reverse complement strand
CCTGTCGACAGCTTCATCACCTCACAACCGATTCAACTGCACGTCTCCTCTTTCACTACGCGCGGTCCTCCTTCCTTCTTGCTCTAACGCTCCCTTTTGACACATGACGCCGGTCGTTGGGTTGCCGACACCTTTCACGCTGATGTTGTAAGCCCTAGACCGTGAGATCTTTTGTAACCGTGAAGACGAAGCTGCATCCCAGGAGGGCGCGCTTTTAGATCTTTGACCGGACGTGAAGCCTCGAGAAAAGAGACTTCCAATGCCGTTGGCTGCACGGGTGCACCATGAGTGAGTGGGTACAGAACGTCGGTTGGGATCATCGCCTGCGGATTCAGGCTTGGATCTATTCGCTTGTCATGCATATCGCGATGATCGGACTGATGATGGCGCTCGGTACACGGATGACCCTCGCGCCACAAGACGATCCGTTTCGTTGGAACGTGGCCATGGTCGAGCCCGTATCTCCGACCGAATTGCCGGCGCAGCCCACCGGGGCCCCGCCGGTTGAGTCACCGTCCCAATCGACACAACAAACCGCTTCACGGACATCTATGGCCTCTCAGACCTCTAAGCCGGTGCCGGTGGAACGCCGCGTTGAAACTGCTGTGCCGCGGGTCATGCAACCAATCGAGACCAAGCCACAGGAACAGATTATCGAACGGAAAGTCCAGACGGTGGAAGCCATGCATCCGAGGGAACGGATGCCCGAAGCACGCCCCTCGGCTGTGGAGACGGCTCCGAGCGTTGCCCCGCAGCCTACAACGGCTCCCGCTGCGATTGAACGACCGGCCCAGGTCGCAGAGGCGAGTCCAACTCCGATGGAGCACGTGGTAGAAGCCGCACAGATGTCGACCCGGGAGGTCGTCCAACACACCGAAGTGAATCGGCAGTCCTCTCCTACGGTGGAACACGCCGACCCGGTTGTCACCGAACGAACCATGCCGCAACCGGTTGAACAGACCCCGAACCAAGTTGTGCAGGAGACTATCGAAACGGCCCCAGCCACCCACACTCATGAGACAGCCTCCGTATCCTCGCGTTCCATCGAAAGCACAGCGATCGACCAACAGCCGGTTCAAGCTGTTCAAGAGGAACGAACGGTGGTTGCCAAGGCCGCTCCAACGACAACACCGAGCCCACGAGCCGACTATGGCTGGGTGCGCGACGCCTTGTGGCGACGGATCGTGGAAATGAAACACTATCCCTCGCAAGCGCGTTTGAATCACCTGGAAGGCAAGGTCATTCTGCGCGCCGTGATTAAATCTGACGGACAGTTGGCAGATCTCATGGTGAAAGAAAGCTCAGGTCATCGCATCTTGGACGAAGCCGCGATGGAGGTCATTCGCCGGATTTGTCCCGTCCCATTGAAGCATGCGTTGGGAAAGCCTGAAATTGTCGTCATGATTCCCATCGATTACCGGCTCGAATAAGGAGGTGGAGCGATGATGCCGCACTCTTTTCGTGCATTAAGCATGATGGCCTTGGCATTGGTGATGCCCATGTGGGGGCAAGCGGCTGAACGCTCGTCTCAGCCTGCCGACGGCGTTCGCTTCCAGTCTAAAGTGGCCCTCGACATCAAGGCTAAGTCGCTGGCCGGGCCGTCGGTCCAGATCGATGAGCATGACATCGCTCACGTGGCCTGGATGGAAGAAGACTCACAGGGACGAACCGTCCGCTATGCGCATACGCCGCCGTCAGGAGGATCGCTGTCCATCCCCATGCCGGTCAACCGCCCTGATGAAATGCCCTACTGGCGGCAAGAAGCGCCCGCATTGGAGGTGCAGGGTGATCGCGTTTACCTGGTGTGGGCTAAAATGTCGCCGCAGAATTCACCCGGCACACCCTTTGCCAATGAATTACGACTCAGCCGGTCGGTCGATGGCGGCCACACGTTTTTGCCGTCTGCCTTGATCAACGATGACGGCGAGCCGGTTAACCATAGCTTCGATTCGATTCGCATCAGTCGGGAAGGCGCAATCCATGTGGCCTGGATCGACGGGCGCGGCGGCCAGAAAGCGTCCGGCACATATGTCAGCCGTTCGATCGATCATGGGCAGACCTTTGACAAAAACAAAAAGATCGATGACGACACCTGCGTCTGTTGCCGAACGTCGGTTGCCATTGCCCCGGACGGCACGCTGTATGTCGCTTGGCGCAAAATGTTCGGCGACATCAGAGAGACAGTCGTGGCGAGATCTCTTGATGGCGGAATGACGTTTTCGGAGCCCGTTATCGTGGGTAACGACCGTTGGAATTATCCCAGTTGCCCGCACCGTCCTGCCTCATTAGATGTAGATGGCGACGGGCGTGTCTATGTCGTGTGGTATACCGAAGGCGAGGACGAAACGCCGGCGATCTATGTCGCCTACTCAGATGATCGTGGCCAAACCTTTTCGCCCAAACAGCAGTTGAATCGCTCAAAAGGCACGTTTCCCGATCATCCGCAGCTTGCCGTCGATCGTCGCGGTCGCGTGTTCGCGATCTGGGAGGAGCTCTCGCCGGTCCGGCGCGAAGTGGTGGTCAGTTACTCAATGGATCGTGGGCACACATTTAGTCCGCCCCATAAGGTCAACGAGAAAAAAGGCGAAACGCCCGCCGTCGCTGTGAACGCCGCTGGTCAATTCGTATTAGCCTGGAAAGAACAGGCCATGCCTAACCATCGGATTGTCCTGCAGCGTGTGATCCTTCCCGAGCCAAGCTCGGTCGCGCTAATGGAACGAGCCTCGCCGTGAGCGGTCGTGTCGGAGGTCGTCGGCTCATTGTCGCGTGCCTCGCGTTGGTCCTTGCCTGTGCCGCTGGAATAGCCGTCGCCGCTGACGACTTCGCTCGACTCAAATTGAGCCGAGCCGGCGCCGGGACCCCGCTTCCCGCCTTCACGCTCACGACGGTCGAGGGGAAGGCACTCGACTTCTCGCAATTACGCGGCAAAGTAGTTGTCCTCAATTTCTGGGCAACCTGGTGCGGACCGTGCAAGGAAGAAATGCCCGCATTGGATCGATTGAGTCGCCGATTCGATCCGCGTGACGTGGCGATCCTCACGATTACGACCGAACATGAACGAACGAACCTTCAACAGTTCATGAAGCAGCTCGACTCGACTCTGCCGGTGTTGCTCGATGAACAACGCGACGTCTCCTTGGCGTTCATGGTACGCGGCTTGCCGACCACGGTGGTTGTCGCAAAAAATGGGACGATCGTTGCACGCGCCGTCGGGCCGCGCGAGTGGGACGGTCCCGATGCGATCCGGTTCATTGAGCGCCTTCGCGAGGAGACTCCGTAACGATGGGCATGCGCTCGCTGGCGCTCTCTTGCATTCTGCTGTACGCGATCGTCGGATTTCTCGCCGGCGCGTGCCCATCGTTGCCCGTCCACCCCTCTCCGAGCCAGCCGCCCCATCATCAGCACCATCCTCAGCCTGGTAAACCCGCAAGTCATACACTTACCTGTGTCTGGGCATGCCACGCCAGCGCCAATTCCGGTGCGATCGACGTCCCCTCGCAACTCGTTCTCGTCTGGTTCGTCGCCACGCTGCTTGTCTTTCCTGAAGTATGGATGTGCCTCACTCGCCTTCTCTTGATTTTCGCCAGACCGCCGCCGCTCTTCTTCGCCTAACGTTTCATAGCTCTTCGCATGCTCGCTTCACGTTTCGCGCACGAAAGGTGCGCCGTGCGTTCGCATTGATATCTGTCTGTTCATCAAAAGGGGTTAGGTGCCATGCGATCGTCTTGTGTGTGTCGGTACACGGTGGGAATCGCCGCATTGCTGACTCTAGTTTCTGTGTCGGTTGCCCAGGTGACCTGGGGTCAGACGCCGGCGACGCCTCAGACCGGAAAGACGGAGCGACGAGAGAAACTCCAGAAACAGCTCAAGTCTATCCTGGACGAACTCGATCAGCTGAAGCAGGAAGACGAACCGAGGCCTGCAGAGCCCACCCCGTTCGAGGCAGAACCGGCTACAGCGGAGGAACCGGCGATAGAAAAGGGCCCGGCGCCCGAAATCGCACTGGAGGATATGAGCATCATCAGTCGGCGGTTGTTGAAACGTCCGGAAGGTGTGACGCTGACAACGACCGTGCCCACCGAATATCAAAATCAGCCCACCCGGACAATGCGCGACTCCCTGGAATCGCTGCCCGGCGTCGTCATCAGGCAAGCCAACGGCCCGAGAGACTACAGTATCTCGCTGCGCGGCTCGGGCGTGAAAACCTCGTTCGCGATCCGCGATATCAAGCTCTATGAGGACGGCATCGGCCAGACCCAATCGGATGGGTTGTCTCGATTGGATATTCACGATCCCTGGTTCATGCGGAGCGTCGACGTGCTGTCCGGCGCGTCCTCCTCGATGTTCGACAATTACGCCCTCGGCGGCATGATCCATTTCAAGACGCGGCGGGGCAGCGACATCAACGGCGTGGAATCGTTTTTAAGCGGCGGGTCGTTCGGCTATCAGAAGTACGCCTTCGCCGTGGGGCAGGAATACAACAACCTCGATATTGCGCTCTTCGGCAGTCAGCAGCTCGAGGATGGGTTTATTCGAAACAGCAATTACGATACGCAGACGCTCAACTTCAATTTCCGCTTCCGTGTCGACGACAAACAAAGCCTCTACTTCAAGGCGCTCACTAACTGGCTGGACACGCGAGTGCCGACGCGGCTTACGATCTCGCAGTTCAATACCGATCCCAGGCAAGCGGGCGGAACCGGATGCGCGAATACGGCCTCGTGCAATGAGGCGGTGCGATTAGGTCAAGGGCGCATCGATCGCCGAACGATTGTCGGCGGCCTGTACGAGCGCCAATTGAGCGCCAATACGGTCCTGACTGTCGAAGCCGATTACGATGTCAAGGATATCAGCCAGACGTTTACCCAGATCAGCGACAACATCAATCCGAACTACAAACACTATACCGATCTGCGACACGATGGCCGCCTGTTGGATCTGCCGTTGCGGAGTTATGTGGGATTCTTTGTGAATAATATGGAGCAGCAAGCGCAGACGTTTACGAATCTCGACGACTTTCACGGCACACGCGGGACGCTGGTGCAGAACAGCCGCGGCACGATTCGGAATATCGGTGGGCGAGTCCGCGAAGAGCTGGAGTTTCTTCCCAAATTTACGCTGGCCGGCGGATTCGGGTTCGAACAATCGATGCTCAGCGTGCAAACGATCAACTACGCATCGTCGGGAGCCATCAACAATCGAGCCGGCGCAGAACGCACCTTTTATAACTATGCGCCGGAAATGTCCTTAGCCTGGAACCCGGTTGAAGGCTATCGTCATTGGATCCGCGCCTCCACCGGCTATGGCATTCCGACCTTTGCCAACCTGACTACCGGGCTCGACGGATTGGCCGGCACCAACTTCAGCTTGAAGCCGCAGAAGAATCTCAACATCGAAATCGGAACAGACTCCAAGGTGCACAAGACCTTGTCGCTCCACCTCGTCGGGTTTATGGTCTTCTTCAAGGACGAAATCATCTCGCAGACCAATTCGCAGAACACGGGCTCGTTCGCCGTCAATGCCGACTCCTCGCGTTATCGCGGCATCGAAGCCGGCTATGACTGGCGTCCATGGAATGGGTGGCGCTTTTCCGGCGCCTATACGCATATCGACACCGAGTACGTGAATTTCACCGATCAATTTAAACTCGTCGGCGGCCCGGTCACCCAGGTCGTGAGGGACGGCAAACAAGTCCCGAACGTGCCGAAGGATGTGCTCAACTTCAAGGAAGAGTACTACCACACCTCAGGATGGGGCGGATGGTTTGAGACGACCTATTGGAACAGTTATTTCCTCAACAACGGCAATACCGTGGGCGCGCCCTCGTACTGGTTGCTCAACGCCAATATCAATAAAACGTTCGACATCAAGAATCCTTACATTCGATTCGCCAAGTTCTATGTCGAACTGGATAACATTCTCGACAAGCGCTATGTGGCATCCGGAAATGTGGTCTCCGACAGCGTCTCGGATGCGAATAAGACGCTCTTCTTTGCCGGCTACGGGCGCGCCATCTATGGCGGGATCACCTTGGGATTATTTTAGGCAGTGCAGAAGAGCCTCTCGACAGTTGGCTCCGGCGGGAAGGCCTTCGAGCGAAGAAAGCAGGAGGTGATGGATGATCATCATGGTCAGCCAACCCTAATCGAACACAATCGTTTTGTTGGTACACCAAAGATGCGCCGTTCGAGATGGAGCCGAACGGCTTGGGCTAAGACCTGTTGTTCCAAGCTTCGGCCGATCCGAGAGAGATCGAGGACGGTAACGCGATGGGTTGCGCGGGCGGTCGCCTGTGCGATGATCGGACCTTCGTCCAGTTCCGCAGTCGCGTAGTGCGCCGTCGCGCCCTCTTGACAGACGCTTTCGAGGCATATTACGAGCCAGTTTCCTGAATATTCGGCCGTATGGCGGTGGGCCGGTTGTTTTAGAATGCAAGTGCCGCAAGTAAGCATGAGACTTGCGCCACGTAGTGGAACCGACACCGTCCATCCGTCGTTGATTTCGATATCCTCTGCCGTTTATAGTCCGGCTCTTGGAGCGGGCTTCAAGGTCAGGACGTGGTCGGAGGGTCTCAATGCGGACACGAATCGGTCCATTTTTCATTTTTCTGGCTACGGTGTTCTGGGTTGTGCTCCCACATGGCATCCTCTACTCCGCTCAACCTGACGGCGCGCAGAAGGCGTATCAACAAGCTCGCACCTTGTTCCGTGAGGGGCAGTACGACGGCGCTGCTGAGGCCTTGAAGAGAGCCCTCACATTACAGCCGCAGTATGCCGAAGCGTATCATCTTCTAGGGCTTATCTATTTTCAGGGAAAGAAAGAGCCGGTGGAAGCGATCGAAGCGCTCAAGAACGCCGTTCGATTGAAGCCGGCTTTTCCCGAAGCCCTGTACGATCTGGGCCGCATCTACCTGAGCCAGGCGAAATATCACGAAGGCGAGCAAGCGCTGACGCGGGCGATTGAACTTGCCCCTCAATCCGAAGAGGCGCGGCTGGCCTTGGCGAGGCTCTATACTCGTGCTGGAAATCCTACGAAAGCCATCCAGGCATATCAAGCGCTGGTAGCGTTGAAACCTCGGCATCCGGAAGCCCTCTACAATCTCAGCCGCCTGTATGATACCCAAGGTGATGCGAAATTGGCGCGACACACCTTGCAGCAACTCACGCAGGCCGATCCGTCGAATGCCGATGCATGGTATCTCCTCGGCCGAATCGCTGAAAAAGAGAATAACCTTGGAGAGGCGGCGGATGCCTATAAACAAGCTATTTTAGCAAAACCCGATCTCGTGGATGCCCATTACAATCTAGGATTTCTCCTGCGCAGCGCCGACAAGCAAGAAGAGGCGACGAAGCAATTTCTGCAGGTCCTCCGCTATCGTCCCGAGTATGCCGAGGCGCATATGAATCTCGGCATGAGTTATACGGCCCTCGGTTTATTCGATGAAGCAGAGCAGGCCTACGAAAAAGCGGTTGAGCTGAAACCGAATCTCCCCGAGGCGCACTACAACCTTGGGGTTTTTTATGAGCTGCATCGCAAAGATCCCGTCCGCGCGCTGATTCAGTACCGGAAGTATTTGGAACTGGGCGGCAACGATGAGCGGGTCGAGCGAATTGTCAGTCAAGGCAAACGCTGAACGGCGAACCAGAAGAGCAAGTGATGTCTTCAGCTTGAACCGGAATGTTCATGTTGTCGTCCCTTACCTTTCTCCACCTTTAGCGGGCATCCTTGCGGTGTCACCACCAGTACGGTGAATAGGGATACGGCCCCCACGGTCCCCACCGGCGCCAGCCCCAAGAGCCGTAGGGACCTCCATACAATCCACCATAATAGGGCCGTCCATAGGTTCTGTCGTTCTTTGGCCAAACTGTGAGTTTTTTGATCTCTACGGTTGGAAATGTATAGTCGGTTTCGTCCAGCGGCTGGGTCATCGCCCCGGTGATTTCTCCAACAATCGTAATGCGTGTTCCCGGTGGCAGAGTGGCGGGGTCTAAGAATTCTTTTTCGAAGGCCAAAAACCGGCCTTGTGACGATGTACGATCATGGGCAGGCGTCTGATACTTATCGAGAGGAAGCTGTAGGACTTCGATCCGCGTCTCATCTTTCAAACGCTTGGCACTGAGCACTTCACCGCCGAACACGACGATCCGGCCGCGATATTGGTCCGGCGCGTCATGGAGTTGAGTAAACCCCACCGTGGAATCGACTTGCGATTGCAGGTCTTTCGGCACCACGTTGTATGAGGCGCAGGATGAGAGCCACGCCATCGCGGCGAGCAACACAGGCATCGATATTCCGGCAGGCAGCATGTAGTATTATACCGTGCGCAAGCGAAAGAATTAGCCAAGGAGTCCATCTTATGAGACGACGGAACCGTGTGCTGACTGTGCTGATCGCCGTGGCGCTTGTGGTAGGAACGGTCTGCCAGAGCTGGGCTGCCGCACCTGCAAAGGCGGCTCTATTAAAAGGGAAATACACGGTATTGGAGAAAGAACCATCCACCCATACGCCGGGGAAGGTCAAACTCACCGAGTTCGCCGACTTCTATTGTCCTCACTGTCATTTGTTCGAGGAAGCCGGCTTGCCGATATTGGAAAAGGAATTCGGCAATAAACTTGAGACGATGATGGTGGGCTTTCCGGTTATCCCGGGCAAACTGCCGACCGCGTTCGACATGTATGAGCAAGCCAAGATGATGGGGAAAGGCCGTGAAATGAAGCAGGCCTTGTTTCGTGCGATACACAAAGACCGACTGCAGATCTTCGATAAGACCATTCGGGAAATGTTGATTAAAGAAGTCGGTCTAGACCCGGTTGCCTTCGAAGCGGGATTAGCCAGTGGAAAACCGGCGCGAGCGGTCGAGGAAGGCAAAAAGTGGGGACAACGGGTCAATGTCGACCACACGCCGACGATCATTTTAGACGGCAATATTAAGGCCGACGCCATCGATCCGGATAATTTGAAGACCATCATTCATAGTATCCTGGATGCGGACGCCAAGCGGTAGGATGCTTGCGCTGCACGTCCCGGTGCTCTGTTGCGGCGTTGTCATGTATTCCCATTGACGACTTGCCGCAACGCTCTCGCCGGTTGGCCATTATGCATTGACCGTTGCAGGGGGATGACCCCTTAGGGTAAGTGGTGTAACGAGAGGAGCGCCGCTTCCGCTTTCTCATCTTGTGGCGGCTTGATTTCCGGAACGGGCCCCCGACTTCCCGCAGCCTTCACACGCATTCCATGTTCGTAGACCAGGTGCCCCCCGTACCACGCCGACACGAACAGACCTGCATTCCCAATCAGGGATAACAAAAGCGGCATACCACGAGGCGAGCGCCGCTTTCCACGCCGCAGCAAGAGGTTCAGGCTCGTCAACCCAAGGAGGCTCACGTTGAGCAGGCCATGGAAACGGCCGATTGATTTCGCCTCGTCGTCAGGTGGAATGGCGAAATAATCCGCCGCCCCGGCAGCGCCCGCTGCCACCCCCCCGACCAATCCTCCAATCATCGCATAGTAGGCGGCATCGGCATATGATCGATTTCCAGTTTGTACGTACAACAGATCCAACACCAAACTGAACGGCAACAGCCCGGCAGGCGCCACAATCATCTGCGGATGTAGCGGATGCCCTGTGAATGTCGTGTACGGCATAGATTCCTCTCTCCCTTGTAGAGCAACCTCTCTGCACCTTAACCGACCCTCTGTGCGAATGGTGTCGGCGAAGTATCCCTTTCTCGTGTCATGATTATCCGCCGGCTTGCTCCTTCGTCTTGAAGATCAAGAAACCCTGTAGCGCTGTTTCCCGCTTTGAGGACAGAAACAGAACGCCGCCAATGGTTAATTCCTACTGATGCGGATGATGAGTCTCTCATGTGTATGTATGAGCGGCTTGCTGCTCGCTGGATGCATAGGCATTCCCTCATCCCGGCTGACTCGCTTGAAGACGGATGCCTATGCGACCCATTGCGGACCGCCTGGGGCGGTTCGGTCACCGGACGCACTCTCTCCCTTCCCAGATTTGCGTGTGCCTCATGAGGAGGAATCACTTTCGGGCCTCGACGGGTTCTCGCCGCACGCGCAGGAGATCGCCATGATCATCGGCGTCCAGGACCTGCTGAAAGAGCTACAGGCCCTATCGAGGACCATACCACAAGAGTCAGGACAGCAAGAAATCGACCGTAGGCTTCTCCGCCGCCTGCAGATACGTCAGCAACTTTCGGATCGAATCGCGCTCGCGGCGTTTGAAGTGTCCAGCACCGTGGCGGAAGCGGCGTGCGAGGAGACACGGACCGATCATCTGGCGGATGCGCTCACCGAAATACGAAGCCACCGGGAAGAAATCGGTTTGCTGGTCGCCATTGTCGGCGATGCGTTAATTGGTGTGGTTGCGGGAGCGTTGGGGCTCGCGGCCAAGAATACGGCATCTGAAATCGTCGCCATTTTCGGAGGCGCGCTGGCGGCAGGATTCGGGACAGCGGCCATTTTTGTCGGCGGGCAATACGACTTCCAGCATTCACGAAACCTGTTGCGCGACTTGCGGGAAGGGCCTGAACAATCGGACCTGTTTCCTCCTACTGTATGGCGGTATCTGAATTGGCCGTTCAAGGAAGGGCGGGGAACCATTCGAGCGCATCTGCTTTCGCATTGGCGCACAGAGGGACGATTCGGTGAAGCAGGGTCAAAAACGGAGCGGCATCGGCTCGCACTCTTCTTTGAGAACGGCGGGACCTACTCCATCGAAGAGCTGCGAGACCGAGCGGAGATGCTGGATAATCTCAAGGCGGAGATTAGTTTGATGAATCAGGATTTCAATCTCTTGCTAAGAGAGATCCTCCTCCAAGCCGACCATCGCTCCGTGTCCCTTCTTCATCCATCACCGCCTGCGGGACCTTATGCCGAATAATTGTAACGCCGGTGGCCCCTAATTTACTTTCGCGATTTGGCCGCACCGCTGGTCGTGCCTGAGCCCGATTCCTTCATCGTGCGCCCGCTGCTATCGGGACGCGCTGACCCATGGCTGTCCCCTGACTCTATTCCAGATTGGGATCGGTCACGAACAGCCCCCGTCGCCGATCCGGAGTCTTCATTTTTGGCCGACTTCGAATCTCCGCTCGCGCCGCGCTGAGTCGACATGTCGGCATTGTCGCCCTGCTGTGTCCCCGGGCCTGTCGATTGCGTCGGATCATACGCCAACATCAAGCCGAGGAACCCTATGGTCGCCATCCATTCTGAACATTTATGCATGATGTCTCCTTTTGACCTTTGCTTTCATCTTCCTGGCTTCGGCGCTCAAACATTTAGGGAGAACTATGCGCTTGGGCTTCCATCGTCTCCTTGAAGCGCTTGAGATCTTCCTCAATTTTCTGTTCCGGATCTTCCCCGAACAGCTTGGCCGCCCATGTGCTGAGCCGCCCGCCGGGAGGAGCATACTGCAATGTCACCGTTAAATCCGTCGCTTGTCCATCCGATGCGCGCTCGAACCGCACAGAGCCGGCACTTTCCACATCAGCGCCTCTGAGAGACCGCCATCCGATCAATTCATTGTCGATCTCATTAATCACCTCTGCGTCCCATTCCATTTTCGGCCCACCGAGTGGAATTGGTTTGGCGACCCAGTGGGATAAGCGATCGTTGATGATCTCCACCGATTCAATTTGGTTCATGATCTGCGGCAAATTCTCAAAGTTACGCCAAAAGCGATAGAGTTCCTCGGGCGGACGCTCAATGCGGATCGTTTTTTGGAGCTTGATCGCACTTCCGGTTCGCACTTTTCGCCGGCCCAGCTCATTGGTGTTCGCATCGAGGGCCTGATATATCATGCAGTGGCCGGTTACCCCGCGCTGAAGCAGCGCTGCTCCTGTCAGGGCAATGATAGCCCCGCCCCACGATCGCCGAAAGAGGCCAGCCACCAGCAAGGCGCTTCCTACCAGCCCTGACAGCTTCCGTTCCAGGTCGCCGACATTTTGATACGCTTGCTCTTCCGTCCACGACAAATCCTGCTTGTTCGTGTGGTATCGTTCTCGACCGCTCATTGAGGTCGCCATGTGTCCCTCCTCTTCAGTGCAGCAGCATCTAGTGATGCAGTATAAGATTCAAGGGCGACAAACTATATAGGTGATAGAGAAAGACGCTTGTCCTCAGTGGCGGGCCGGCTCGGAGAGGCCTAGGCCTACGAAAAATGGAGCGGCAGAAGATTAAGGGGTGACCTTTTCTCTGCGTGTGGAACCCGGTCTTATTGTTCTGAGCTCGCGAAGATAGGTTGGATAAGTTCGAGCGCCGGGGCAAGGACATCCGTCACCGGCACATCGGCGACAAACGGCATGGAGTGATGGCACTGCGCCTCTAGACAATGTACTCCGCAGACAGGACAGGTCAGCCGCCAGGATATCGCTGCTCGATGTCGAGCGCGGGTGATGGGACCGGCATTGATAAAATTTCCACACCAATAGATCGCAACCGTGCCCGCTCCTACTGTCCTGGCCAGATGCAATGGGCCTGAGTCGTTTCCGATCACGAGACAGCATCGAGACAACAACCCGATTAATCCGCCGAGCGAGAGGCGATCGGCAAGATTGATGGGAGTCGTCATCATTGCGCTGCCGACGCCATCCACGGTCTGCCGTTCCGGCTTGGTTCCGATCACCACCACCTTCGCGCCTGCTTTTTGAAGCGCATCGCCTACTTCCGCAAATTTCTCCGCCGGCCAGCGCCGTCGAGGATCGCCGGCTCCCGGGTGAATCGCCACGAGCGGTTGGTCGGAATACGGAAGAAGGGCTTCGATCTCACTGCGGTCTTGTTCAGTCACACAAACCGTCGGCTCCAGATCAGCCGCCGTTGTCCCGAGAAGCGCGACGACCTCTAAATATCGCAGCACTTCATGTTGAAAATAGCTATAGGGAATCCAACGATCGAGGGCCACCGCATCCGGCGTACGGAGCCCAACGGTCATACGTGCACCGAGCTTGCGCACAAATGGATTCGAAAACCGTCCGCCGCCATGGATTTGCACCGCCACATCGAACCGTTCTTCCACCATGGCTTCAAAAAAGCGCTGTAGTGCCGTATCGTCCGCGCCTTCACAGTCGTCGCGAACCCCCTGCGACGGCGGTACGACGATGACGCGGTCCACCGGCCCAGGCCGATGTGAGAAGAACTGACGATGGAGATCCAGACCCAGCCAGACCATCTCGGCGTCCGGATAAGCGAGTCGAAGCGCCTGCACTGCCGGAAGCGCAAAGATCAGATCGCCAAGCCCATTGGCACGGAGAATGGCGATCTTTCTGGCGTGTGAAACTTTCAACGTTGGTGCTGTCATGATGTCAAGCCTGAGGCGAAGAGGGACCGTTGCATGGGTTCGTTTCGCTCTAGAAAATTCCTTTATAGACCGCACAGGACCGGCAGATCTCCGGCGGTTCGTGCGATTCCAGGCGGTTGCGGAACGCTTGATAGGAGGGATTGTTCCAGATGGTGTCGACGCCCAGATCGATCATATTGCCCATGTTCCCGCGATCGGGTGTCGCGATCATACAGCACGGAATGGCATAGCCCTGATAGGTAATATAGGACCCATTCCACGGCCACTCACATCGTGGTTGACTCCCTGTCCCCTCTTCATAGATCGGCGGCTGAAGATCCGGCAGCCGAAGTTCGATGCCGACTGCTTCCGCGACCGCTCGTGCCTCATCAAAATACCGTTCGACTCGGTCCAGGTCCCCTGTCAATGTTTCGCGTTGGATAAACGTCCGCATCGGCTCATACTCGGACGGCAAGGTGGATTCCCCAAACTCTTGACCCAGATGCTGCACAAACATGGACGACATCGAGCAGCGATGGGCCAATCGAACGAGGGCAGGCAATTCTTCGAGATTCCGGCGCATGACCACCATGATCAGCCGAAGTGCCGGCCGCGTACTCTGCAACCGAAGCCGAGCTCGGCACACTTTTTCGATGTTGTCGAGCACGTCGTAAAATTTGGCGCCCAATCGAATGTCTTCATACGTCGCCGGCGTCGCGCCATCGAATGAAATGTGCAGGCTTGCCAACCCGCTCGTCACCGTGCGTTCGGCGCGAGCTTCACTCATCAGTGTGAGATTCGAATTCGTCGTCACCGTAATGCCCTTGTTCGACGCATGCGCCACCATATCGAAAAACCGAGGGTGCATCATCGGTTCGCCCAATCCTTGGAGATGCAATTCCTTGAGGCCTGGAAATTGCTCCACGAGGCCGACAAAATGCTCAAATCGCATAAATGCCGGACTGCCGTCCGGGGGGGCATCCCGGCGAAACGCGACGGGGCACATACGACATTGGAGGTTGCATTGACCGACCGGTTCAATCTGCACGAATGCGGGAAGATCCATTAGACTCCAATCGAAGGGGCGTCGGGCGAAGGGACATCATGGCCTCTGCGCGAAGGAAGTGTATGGGCCAAAAACTTGGGGGCGTCGATTCGACGATCTTCTACGGTGGTGGGAAGCTGCTGATGGTAACATCCTGAAGGAATGAGCCCGCAGCCGCCGAACCGAGCCATGACCTGAAGCTGAGCCAAGACATCTTCCCCTGCATGAGCTGAGGGAAGATACGGCCAAAAGGAAAAACCACCGGCTTGGCGGAGCTTCGCGAGGTCATAGAGCACGCAGCCTCCGACCCACGCGATGCGATATGTCTTCTGCGTCGCGGCCGTCAGCCCAAGGCGTTGTTGGACGTGGTAGAGGTTCGCCGCGTTGTGCAAGCGATGTCGGTCCCAAGCCGAGCTTCCGGGACAGATGGTTTCGGGTGTCACC
>DATEPO010000441.1:0-7996 GCA_035273145.1 Nitrospiraceae bacterium | reverse complement strand
AATTTTCCCTTTCAAGTAAGCACTTGCCCAAGGTTTCAGGGTCAGCGAGATCATAACTTTTTGCATAAAGTGAGTCGGTAGGTATCGCCAACCCAGGGGCACATAGCAAAAGCCATAACACAATAACTCCGATTTTATCGTTTCCTTCCTGTCCTTCTGGAACCTATTTCCGGCTTTAGCTTTATAGTGTTAAGACCTCGTCCGGCACATTTAGATAAGTGTTTCGTTCTTATCCTCGCTTTTTTGTCCTTTTAACTTTACCCCGGGCGCTTTAATCGCCGCTTTAAGTAGTGGTGAGTGATTAGGCCTTTCCACGAGTGTTTTGAAAAGTCCGTTGACCAGCGCAGTATGAGATTGGTGGTCTTTGACAAAAGCCGTCATCGCGCCTTGGCGATCCTCGGACGGATAGCCCAACCGGATTGCACATCGGGTGAGCTCAGCCGGTGAATCGGGCAAGGCATGCGTTTGCAGGTCGTGGACCATTTGCAGCTTATGCTCGACGTCCCGCAAAAATATATATGCATTGGTGAGCCCGGCGCACTCCGACTCGGAGAGTAGTCTGTTCTTCTTAAACCGCTCCAATGCACCGAGCGTATTGCGATCTAGAATGGACCGTAGACGAGCGCCGTAAACCATTTGCAGGGCTTGGACAAGGAATTCAATTTCGCGGATGCCGCCGATCCCGAGCTTGACGTTCCGGCGTTCATGTCCCCGGTCGGCCATTTTCTCATCGATCAGGCCCTTGATCCGTTTCACCTGTTCGATGATGTCCGATCGGCGGTCTGACCCTTCGATGGCGCCGAACACAAACGGCCGTATCATCCGCAAAAACGCAGTGCCCGTGTCCGCATCACCGGCAATGGGCCATGCTTTCAGCATCGCCTGGCGCTCCCAGCCTTGCCCTCTCGTTTTGTAATATTGCTGATAGCGTGCAAGGGAGCCGGCCAGCGACCCGACTGTGCCTTCCGGACGTAACCGAAGATCGACTCGAAACACGGTCCCCTCGTGGGTGTGCTCGGTGAGCGCCTTCGTGAGATCCCGGGCGAGGTATTCAAAGTATTCTTCATTGGGAATCGACTTCGGCTGTCGTTGTCCTTTGATGGGACGAGTCTGTCCTTCAGCCGAGGCATAGACGTAAATCAAATCGACATCCGAACTATAGTTCAACTCACCGCCGCCGAGCTTTCCCATGCCGATGACCGCAAAACCCGTTTCGACCCACTTGCCGGTTCGGTCTCGATGCATCGGCTTCCCATAGCGCCGATGCAAGTCGCGCTCGACCATTTCATAGGCTGCCTGAATGGCCACGGAGGCGAGATCGGACAGCGCGGCAGTGGTATCCCGCACAGACGACAATCGCAACAGATCCCGCACGCCGATCCTCAGCATTTCGCGCCGCTTGAACCGGCGCAGGGCATCGAGTTTCAATTCCCACGCCGTCACATTGGCCAGCATGCGATACACCACCGTCTGCAATTCCTGCCGAGACGGCCGCCTCGTCAACACCTGTTCCTCCGCCAGCCAATAGACCAGCAGCGGATCGCGAATGAGTGTCTGCGCCAGGTAGGGGCTGTTCCCAAACAGCGTACACAGCATATGCAGCATGCGAGGGGCGCCGGCTAGATAATGGAGGAGTTGAATGCGGCTCCCCGTCGTTTGCAGAAAACACTCCCAATGGTTCAGCGCCTGGTCGGGATCGGCCGTTTCGGATAGAGCTTCCAGGAGGTCTTGAAGGATCGCGGCTAACGCTTGTCGTGATCGCGGGTCACCCGCCATTGATTGAAGATTGGCATCCGCCCGCTTCGGATCGGACAAGCCATAGGGTCTTAGCAACTGAGCCACCGCATCAGGCGGAAGACCGACGGCGAGCAGCACTTGGGCCAGAGAGTCGGCGCTTGGGAAGCGGTGCGTCTTGGCGTGCCCGGCGTCGATAGATGGACTTAATAAAGGGCGCGGCTCGGCAGGCCTGGTGCAGGCAGGTGAGCTTGGCAAAGGACGCTTATTAGCGTATCGGGAATCGTCTGTCACAAACGGACATTATACTGACCAAACCGACGGCGGACAACGCATCTACCAACATGCGTGAAGCCTTACGAAACTCTTGAGGTCCTGTCGGTTCAGAAACGTACGCGCTTTCACGAGAGAGGCCTAACTTACTTCGCCACCGTAGCGGCCCATCCTAGTGCCGAGCCGCAGTCTTTTCTGGAACGGCGCATCCGTTGATATTCTGTGCGCCACTATTTGTGTTCCATCGCCGCGCGCAGGCTACTTCTTCTGTCCTAACACACGATCGAGATTGAATGCGGCGCTGATCAGCGCCAGATGGGTAAACGCTTGGGGGAAATTGCCGAGCGCTTCGCCGCTGCCGCCAATCTCTTCGGCGTAAAGCCCCACGTGATTGGCATAGCCCAACATGCGTTCAAAAAGCAGCCGCGCTTCCCTGAGCTTCGCTCGATCGACCCGCCCCGCTCTGGTCAGCGCCTCAACAAGCCAAAAGGTACACATGTTGAAGGTACCTTCTCGTCCGTGAAGGCCATCTTCTCCTGTTTCGCTGTCGTACCGAAACACGAGACCGTCGGAGACCAACCCGCCTTCCTTAGGCGAACGATTGATGGACTCCAGAGTTTTGAGCATTCTCGGATCGTTGGGCGAGAGGAAGAACACCAGCGGCATAATGAGATTCGAGGCGTCCAGTGACTGGCTGTCGTAGTGCTGTACGAAAGCCTGACGCGTATCGCTCCATCCCTTTGCCATGATCTCCTCATACATCTGATCCCTGACCTGAAGCCAGCGCGCAGAATCCGCGGGAAACGATCGTTTCTCGGCCAACCGAAGACCGCGATCCATGGCCACCCAACACATCAGCTTCGAATAGACGAAGTGCCGGCGCCCGCCGCGCACTTCCCAAATGCCTTCGTCTGGCCGCTGCCAATTGTCACACAGCCAATTGAGGCGCCGCCGGATGCCTGTCCAGGCATCGTAGCCGATGGGCATGACATATTTGTTGTACAAGTACAAGGAATCCAGCAGCTCGCCGTAGATGTCTAACTGCAACTGATTGTAGGCCCCATTGCCGATCCGCACGGGCTTGGACCCGCGATAGCCGTCTAGATGATCAAGAGTATATTCGGTCAGATCGTGGCGGCCATCGATCCCATAAACGATCTGCAACGATCCATCGCCCTCGACCTCTCGAGTCCGTGCCTCCAGCCATTCCATAAAACGATCCGCTTCCTCGGTAAATCCGATTCGGAGGAACCCATACAGCGTGAAAGACGCATCCCGGATCCAGGTGTAGCGATAGTCCCAGTTCCGCACCCCGCCCAAGCTCTCCGGCAAGCCGCACGTCGGCGCCGCGATGATCGCGCCGGTTGGCTCGAAGGTCAGCAGTTTCAGCGTCAGCGCCGAACGATACACCATTTCTCGCCAGCGGCCGGTGTATGTGCATTTGGAGAGCCACCGATGCCAATAGTGCACCGTCCGCTCGAACAGCTCTTGCGTTTCATCCTGTGAGGGACAGCGACCGCACGACTCCCCCGATGGCAAGTGCCCCAGCACAAAGACCACCGCCTGCCCTTCCTCAAGGACGAACCTCGCGCGCAGACCACGGTCATCAGACGACAGCGGGACAGCGGTCGCCAGCCCTAAGCTTAGAGCAGCCGACTGAAAATGTGCTCCATGCTCGGTAATGATCGTCTGATGTGGCGCCCGCGCGTAATCGAACGCCGGGTAGCATCGCATCTCAAACGTGACTATCCCCCGTGTGGCCTTCACCCGCCGAATCAATTGATCGTGCCAGAGCGATTCCCGCGGTAACCCTGCCGGCATGAAATCTTCAATCTCACCGATCCCATTCGATGAGTAAAAGCGCGTGACCAGAACGTTCGTCTCCGGCCAGTAGAACTGTTTGGTGCTGAGCCCGTCTTGATCTGCGCTGATCTGGAATCGTCCGCCTTTGTTGTCATCCAGAATCGCGGCAAACACGCTTGGCGAGTCGAAGTGCGGAAAGCAGAGCCAATCAATGGATCCATTCATGCTCACGAGCGCTGCGGTACGCATGTTGCCGATGATGCCGTAATTCTCGATCGGTTGATATGCCATATCACTCAATCCGGCAGTCACCGGAGCGCCATGCCGACTCGCTACAGTGAGGCGAACTCAATCACGGTCTTCACGTCGTGCGGCTGACGAACCAGAGCCTTGGACCATTGCTCTATCGGGACACGCCGCGTGATCACTTGTTCCAGCCAGGCCGGATCGGCTTGCGCGAGCGCGTCCGCCGCCGCCTGATAGTGACGACGATTCGCATTGACTGTGCCGAACACGACATTATTTTGCAGTACCACTTCGCGATTGAATGCGCCGAGATCGACGCCTAAGGTCCGTCCGCCGGTTGAGACGCCGGTGAGGCACACAATCCCGCTCGGGGCTGCCTGTGCCATCACATCCCACACAAGCTGTCCGGCGCCGGTGCATTCCAACACAATGTCCGGCCCGCCACCGGCATCCTCAACTGTCCCCGTATGATACGTCGCGCCGAGTGCCTTGACTAAATCAGGCTTTGGCCCGTCCACCACTCGATCCAACACATGAACTTCAAATCCACGCAGAACCCCCAGCAACGCGGCGAGGAGCCCGATCGGCCCCGCTCCGGTCACCAAGACACGCTTGGGCTGCCAGTGCGCTCGTGCCCCAATGCGTTCGATTTGCTCCCATGCTTTGGACACTACACTGGTCGGTTCAAGCAGAACTCCCAGATGACCGAGCCGAGACTCTACGCGCACGAGAAACTCGGGAGAGATTCTGAACCGTTCGACAGCAAAGCCGTCAAGCTCCTTGATTCCGTGCTCGGTGTAGCGGCCGTTGCGGCACATGTCCCATTCGCCGACTGCGCAACTCGAACACGGGACCGGGTCCGGCTTACGGACGATGCCGACAACCAGATCTCCGGCGGTAAAGCCACCGTCTTCCGGCGCATGTAACACTCGGCCGATCGACTCATGTCCCAGGACTAACCGTTCTCGACCCGGCGGCGGCGTACCATACAAGCCCTTGACGATTTCGACATCGGTCCCGCAGACGCCGACGGCAAGACACTCGACCAACACGCTGTCTTCCGTGACAGGAGGCTCCGGTATAGCGTCCAGCCTGGCTGATCCCGGTTGAGCGGGAAGAACCGTGATCGCGTGCATCGTGTCCTCCTTCAAATGCTCACGTTACGGAGGTGGCGTTCATCGAAATAGCCGTCAGGCCTGCGCGCCGATCCATTTCCAGTCGCGGATCTCCGGCATATCTTCTCCGTACCGTCGGATGTATTCCTTGTGCTCGATGCGTTTGTCACGGATCGCCTGTTTAGCATAGGCCGCCGCCGATCCCAATCCGACGCGCTCAATCACATCTGCGGCCAGATGAAATCGATCCATATCGTTCAGAAATACCATGTCGAACGGTGTGGTGGTCGTGCCTTCTTCCTTGTAACCGCGGACATGGAGATTCTTGTGATTGGCCCGGCGGTACGTCAGGCGATGGATCAACCAGGGATAGCCGTGGTAAGCAAAGATAATGGGTTTATCGGTGGTGAAAAATGTATCGAAGTGCTTGTCCGGCAGGCCGTGCGGATGTTCATTTTTATCCTGGAGTTTCATGAGATCCACGACATTGACGACACGAATTTTCAACTCGGGCACGTACTGTCTCAGGAGTTGCACGGCGGCGAGCGTTTCCAACGTGGGCACATCGCCGGCACAGCCCATCACCACATCAGGCTCGCTCCCCTTGTCGTTGCTCGCCCAGTCCCAAATGCCGATGCCGGCCGTGCAGTGTTTGACGGCGGCGTCCATGTCCAGATATTGCAAGGCCGGTTGTTTGCCCGCCACGACCACGTTGACGTAGTCGCGGCTCCGCAAGCAATGATCCATGACGGAAAGCAGCGTGTTGGCGTCGGGCGGAAGGTATACGCGAATGACATCTGCCTTCTTATTGACGACATGGTCGATGAATCCCGGATCCTGATGTGAAAAGCCGTTGTGATCCTGCCGCCAGACGTGGGAAGTCAGCAAATAGTTAAGCGACGCAATCGGACGGCGCCAGGGAATTTCGTGCGTCGTCTTCAGCCACTTGGCATGTTGGTTAAACATTGAATCGACGATGTGCACGAATGCTTCATACGTCGAGAACAGGCCATGACGGCCGGTGAGCAGGTAGCCTTCCAGCCAGCCTTGACACGTATGCTCGCTGAGAATTTCCATGGCGCGGCCATCGGGAGCCAAGTCGTCATCGCTCGGCTGGATATCAGCCATCCAGGCACGGTTCGTGACCTCAAGCAGTGCACCCAGCCGGTTCGATGTGAGTTCATCCGGCGCCATGACTCGGAAGTTTTGACTTTGCGCATTCTGCTTCATCACATCGCGGAGAAATCCTCCGAATACCCTCGTGGCCTCTGCCACGACCGTTCCGGGGATGAGAACCTGGACGGCATACTTGCGGAAGTCGGGTAACCGAAGGTCTCTGAGCAGCAAGCCGCCGTTGGCGTGTGGATTGGCTCCCATCCGGCGGGTGCCCGTTGGGGCCAGCTCGGCCAGTTCCGATTTGAGCGTCCCGTTCGCGTCAAACAGCTCTTCCGGCTTGTAGCTCTTCATCCAGGCTTCCAACAACTTGATGTGGCCCGGCTTCGAGGCCATCTCGGCCATCGGAACCTGATGTGAACGCCAGGAGCCCTCAGTGATCTTGCCGTCGACTTCCTTCGGTCCGGTCCAGCCCTTGGGAGACCGTAGAATAATGATCGGCCACCGTGGACGCTCTGGCGTCCCATTGCCGTCATCACGCCGACTGCGAGCGTTGTGCTGAATGGCCTTGATCTCTGCAATGGCCGTGTCCAAGGTTGCCGCCATCGAAGAATGCATAAGATCGGGATCGGAGCCTTCGACATAATACGGCTTGTACCCGTAGCCGACGAACAGGCTGTTCAGTTCGTCGTGGCTGATTCTGGCCAGCACCGTAGGATTGGCGATTTTGTACCCGTTCAAATGCAAAATCGGCAGCACGGCGCCGTCGGTGACGGGATTGAGAAATTTGTTCGAATGCCAGGAGGCGGCCAGCGGGCCGGTTTCGGCTTCACCGTCACCGACGACGCAGGCCACGACCAGATCGGG
Source organism: Nitrospiraceae bacterium (assembly GCA_035273145.1). Classification (GTDB taxonomy): domain Bacteria; phylum Nitrospirota; class Nitrospiria; order Nitrospirales; family Nitrospiraceae; genus JAICXS01. The sequence goes on along the minus strand of DATEPO010000441.1, from coordinate 845 downwards.
ATTGTCGAAGGCCGCGCCGTACGCATGCGATATTGCGTAGCCGAGTTCTCCACCTTCGTGGATCGAACCGGGCGTCTCCGGGGCGACATGACTCGGGATGCCACCGGGAAATGAAAACTGCCTGAACAGCCGCTTCATCCCTTCCGTATCTTGACTGATATTAGGATACACCTCGCTATAGGTGCCTTCGAGATACACGTTGGCGACGATCGCGGGGCCGCCATGGCCGGGGCCGCAGACATACATCATGTCGAGATCGTATTGTTTGATCACACGATTCAGATGCACATAGATGAAATTGAGTCCGGGAGTCGTGCCCCAGTGGCCCAGAAGCCGCGGCTTGATATGCTCGAGCCTCAACGGCTCCCGCAGCAATGGATTATCGAGGAGATAAATCTGGCCGACGGAAAGGTAATTGGCGGCCCTCCAATACGCATTCATCAACTTGACTTGCGCTTCGGTCAGCGGTTTTTCAGACACGGTGCTTGGCATAGTTGTCCTTTTCACAGTGAAGTGTTCCAGCCCACGAATCGTCTGACTTCATTATCAGCGACTCGATCTTGTTGATCAACTGATGTACAGCCCCGGCACCGTGAGAAGATGTCCTTTACGGCTTCCGAGCTCACATAGGAAAACAAGCTGACGCTACTCGTCCTCTTACAGGAGCGCGCCGGAGAAACCGACATAGCCGTCGGTCGCCCATTCGAATCCATAGTCGAACCATCCAAAGAAGCGGCCCAGCGGTCCTCTCGCCGCCGTCCTGGTTCGCAGCAAGAGCGCCGAGAGCGCGGGGCTCAAGGTCAGCGCGTTGAAGGCTGAAATCACGACCGACACCGCGATGGTCA
>DATEPO010000440.1:0-10739 GCA_035273145.1 Nitrospiraceae bacterium | reverse complement strand
GATAATGGAGGGACGATCAGCGTGCACAGTGAGGCCGGCAAGGGCACTCGATTTACCCTTCGGTTTCCCTCGGAGCCCTTGCCCTCTCAGTTGAATTACCCGCTTGAGTTGGATCGGCAAGCGAGGTAAGATGCCGCGGTTTTGCTGGCTGCAGTACAATTATTGTAGACTTTGTAGACGCGGGAGTCACCAGACTGTTTTGGGAATCACGGCAAAATAAAGATCGGCGCGACCGCCAGTGTTCCTTCTGTGGCAAGCGGGAGAACGTGGTCAAAAGCCTCATCGAAAGCCCCGCCCCCTATCACTGCCAAACTTGCCAGACAGGATCGAGTCTTCTCATTTGTAATGAGTGCGTGCGGCTCTGCAGCACCTTCCTTGCCGAAGGCGCGGGAGGGGCAGGAGCAGGACAAGCCTCGTCGTTACCGCTGAATATCCAGCTTCCCAAGCCTACCGAAATGAAGAGCATCCTGGACCAATATGTCATTGGCCAAGAACGCGCGAAGAAAGTCCTGTCCGTCGCCGTCCATAATCACTACAAGCGTATTCTGAGCCGGCACCGACTACGGGAAGTGGAATTACAGAAGGGCAACATTCTCATGATCGGTTCCACCGGGACCGGCAAGACACTTCTCTCGCAGACCCTTGCCAAGATCCTTCACGTGCCCTTCGCCATTGCGGATGCCACCACGCTGACCGAAGCTGGGTACGTCGGGGAAGACGTCGAGAACGTGGTCTTGAAACTCCTGCAGGCGGCGGAGTTCGACGTAAAAAAAGCCGAGACCGGCATCGTCTACATCGATGAAATCGATAAGATCAGCCGCAAATCTGAGAGCGCGTCCATCACGCGAGATGTTTCCGGCGAAGGCGTGCAGCAGGCCTTGCTCAAACTGGTTGAAGGCACCACGTGCAACGTGCCGCCGAAAGGCGGACGCAAGCATCCCGAACAGGACTATATCCGGGTCGATACGTCCAATATTCTGTTTATTTGCGGAGGTGCGTTCGTCGGGTTGGATCAAATCGTCGGGCAACGGACAACGGACAAACGCATCGGTTTTGGCTCGGGCACGACGACCCGCCACGTGAACAAAGGTGCCGGCCTGTTGGAGGTGACGCAACCGGAAGATCTGCTCAAATACGGATTGATTCCGGAGTTCGTGGGACGCTTTCCCATCTTCACGACACTGTCCGATTTGGATGAAGGAGCACTCATGCGGGTGCTCACGGAGCCGAAGAATGCGCTGCTCAAGCAGTATCAGGCGATGTTCGAGCTGGAAAATGTACGTCTCGAATTTACTCCCGATGCCGTCAAAGCCATCGCCCATCGGGCCGTCCCGCTACGGACGGGCGCGCGCGCGCTGAGGGCCATTCTCGAAGAGGTCATGCTCGATCTCATGTATGAAGTACCGGCGTTGCAGGGCGTCACCTCCATCGTCATTACGGAAGACGTGATTCATGGGACCGGACAGCCGCAGATCGTGTCATGATACGGCGAACGAGACGGGGCCATCTGCTTCGTTCGCCGTAAGCCATTATTCATGGGATGTTACAGGGCCATACCATGGCTCCAAAAATTCTCGTCGTCGATGATGAAGCCCACCTCAGACGGGTCGTCTCTCTGTATCTCCGCGCTCGACACTATGAGGTGGAGACAGCGGAGAACGGCTTGGATGCAATCCACAAAGTATCCGCCGATCGCCCCGATCTGATCATCGCCGACATCGGCATGCCCGGTCTCGACGGCTACGAACTTTGCAGCCGGCTTCGTCGCGACACCGCCACACGAACGATTCCGTTCATTTTTCTTACCGCGCGAGATCAAGACACCGACCGCATCAAGGCCCGCAAAATCGGCTCCGACGATTACCTCACGAAGCCCTGCCCGCTGGATCAGCTCGCTGAGCATGTCGAGACGATGATCGACCGGATCGAGCAGGCCAAGAAAATACCGTTGGATCGAATCGGCCTCAGCGGCCGGCTCGACGAGGTGAATGTCTTAGACTTGATACAGATGTTGGAGCTCGATCAGAAAACGGGCGCACTCGTGCTCAGTCACGGTGAACGCACCGGCACCCTCTACTTCAAGGACGGTACGATTATCGATGCGGACATTCGGTCACCCAAACGCGAAGAGCCCCTCTTTGTGCTGCTCGGCTGGAAGGCAGGGCGCTATCTGTTTCTGCCGGACGCCATGCCGGAACGGATGCCGATTACGGCCAGTCTGGCGCACTTGCTATTCGAAGACCTTCGTCACCTGGAACGCCGCGAGGAGCCGATGGCCGTCTCTGTCGACGCGGCCCACTCTCGATTATCTTCTGAGCACAATCCGATGGATCGCGTGATCAGTCGCTTGGAAGAGGTTGTTCGCCGGGAGCAGGCCGATCATCTTTCTCCCGCCGAGCGGCATATCGCCAGAATCCTGGTGGTCGGCACGCTTGGGACGGGAAAGAGCGAATTGATTCAGTTGCTGGTGGACGATCTGTCATCATCACGATGGGCAGCCGTCGGTGCGAATGAAGCCAATCGCGACCAACATACGGATTTCGGACTGGTCCGACTCTCTTCAGAAACCATGCTCCATCTCCTGTCCGTTCGAGCGGAAAAGCGCTTCCGATCGCTCTGGGAACAATGCCTACCCGCTGCATTGGGGGCGATCCTCCTGATCAACCCGTCGATGGACGACGAGCTCAGTCATATTCAAGCCTTTTTAAAGGCGCGACAGGCCGTGGCGCCATCCCTCCCCTTGCATGCCCTTGTCGTCAACGCCTCCTACGTGCCAGACCTGCCCGGGTTAGCGGAATCCGACTGTTCGATCGGTACCCTCGACGATCAACCATTGCGGCTGAACCTGCTCAATCAGATCCTGGAGCAATGGTTCCACGCCCATCCCATCCGTGCGTGACCACCCAACGCGATACCGGGTTATACCATTGCCGCCAAGCCCTTCTCGTCGAGTATAGAGCGCAATGACTTATGTACGTGAAGTACGGTAAATAGACATGCCGTAACACCGAGGGCACGTCTTCACGGATAGCACACCGGGGTTCCTACAATCACTGCGCTGAAAGGCAGGACCGTTAGGCAGCATCTTTCGTCTTGAAAACGGTCGGAGGCTTCTCCTCGGTTGTCGTGAACAAAGCCGTGTGCGCGCATCGACGCTTTTCGGCATCGCTCTCATTCGCCATACTGGATGCCACGATCCAGGTTAACGCAATGAGAGTCAGCACCCCAATGATTTCTACCATCGTGCACCTCGCTATCGATTACGGCCGCGTGTGAAATCCTGTCGTAGGTATGATCGGCTGATGATCCGCCATATCATCCCGATCCATCTAATCCAGCGCGTTTGGATCTGAAGTATCCGGAGCGGGAAAAAACACTTCCAGAATCACAAAGAGTACAATGAGGCACACGCCGATGACCGTCACAACAGTCCATTCGACTCCAGACATCATGCGCTCCTTTCTACGTCTGAGGCGACGCCGCTCAGTGCTTCACTGATTCGGCGTACACTCTTGGCGACAGATGCCGGTCCCTGACGATCGAGCAGCTTGGCCATCTTCATTCTCGAGCACGCAGAGGAACAGCAATCGAGAATTGAGCGCCCCCACTCGATCGATTCGCTGCCCAAATGCGTCCATGGTGGGCTTCAATCACCAGACGGCAAAAGTGTAATCCCAGACCACGTCCGATTCGTCCCTCGTCTCCGTCCTTTTTCTGAACGAACATGTCAAACAGCGAGGGAAACTCGTCGGCATCGATGCCGGGGCCTTCATCTTCCACGCGCATGAGTAGTACCTCATCGCCTGTCTTTCCCAATCCTGCGGGCATTGCCCCTTCGTATCGGACTTTGATGGAAACGGTAATGACACTCATGGGTGGAGAACACTGAACCGCGTTCTGCAACAGATTCACCCCGACTCGTTGAAGGCGGCACCGATCGCCGGTCATCATGATTTGCTCGGGACAGACATCCAACCGCACGGTGACATCCTTGGCATCGGCTTCGCCCTTGATGAGATGGACCGCCTCTTCGAACAGGACCTCCACGGGAAAGTGCGACACGACGATCGGCAGGCCTGAACAGCTCTCCTGATAAACATCCAGCCTATCGTCGATCATGCCCAGGAGGAGATCCGTCCTGAGCTGTACATCTCCGAACCAGTGGGCAATCGGCTGAGCCTGAAGTTCCGGCCGCGCCCCCAGCAGCTCCAGCGTTTTTTTGATACCGGTAAGCGGATGGCGAATATCGTGGGCCAACAGCGAAGCAAATTGGCTGAGCGAGGCGAGCCGTTCAGAACGGATACGCTGCTGCTCGACGTGCCGCTTCTCTGTCGTGTCGTCGAACTGCAGCAACACCACCATTGTGCCGTCGGCTCGCTCGGTTCGCTCCACCGGAATCATCTCCACATCCATCGTCAATACGGTTCCACACCGAGTAGGCACATGCAGGCCTGCAGTCGATCGTTCCTTCCCCCCTGTCAAGACCTGCGTCAGGAGCTTCCGAAATCGGGCCCGATCATGATCCCACACGACGTGCAGGACCGGCATGCCGGTCAATTCCGCCCGCGTATAGCCGAGCTTGAATTCGGCACGGCCATTCACATCTCGAATCACCCCCTGGGCATCGACAATCACTTTCGCATCTACAGCATGATTCCATAACGTCCTGTAATATTCTTCGGGCAAGAGCGTTTCATGCAGGGCGTGAGCCGGTTCACTCATAGCGAGCCTCGACGGATGACCACCTGACATAGCAACGCCGCGTGTCAGACCTCATCGCTCTTCGTAGGCGAGCACGGATGCAGATTCACACCGGTTGGCTACGCCGCATGCTTGGAGTCGGCCACGCGTGTGGTCTCCTCCCGGCCGCCTGGAATGCTCTCTCCGGAGCTTGCCTTCTTCTCGTGACGATAGAAGAGATCCAGACAGAAAAAGAAAACGGTCAAGAGAGCCAGGAGCCCGGCTACGATTCCCCAGTAACCCCACGACATGATATGCCCCCTCTAGGAGACACAAACAGATTCATGTGGCGAATCTGTTTGTGCCTCAACACGATGCAGACGGTCTGAGACACCGCCTGATCATTACGCCGTCTTTCGATAGACCGGCTCGGACGGAACTTCACGAATGCTTGGCGATTCCTCCGGCCTGACGCTCGGCATCATGAGCCCGACAAAAAACACTCCGATGAGGCCGATCGATCCGGCTATCAGCAGACTGCTTGGAATATCAGGCCACGTTCGGGGCTCTGATAAGACAGTCGAGACCGGCTGGAGCGAAGCCTCTGCCTTGGCGAGGTTCTCGAAGCGATCCGCCATCTCTTCGGTATGGAGTGACGCTAAGGTCAAGAGGGCCAATTGTGTTTGAGCCTCGCCTTTCGCTTGGTTCTCTTCCTGAAGGGAGGCGATCCGGACGATGGCCTTCCCAAGGCGATCCTGAAGCCGTTCATCAAACCTCACCGCTTCTTGAGTCGCTGACACGATTGCACGGCCCAACACGGGTTGACCGGTTGCCTCATAGGCGGACTCCAGGCGAGCGCCCCTGTTGTCGGTCAGCGCAATCATTCGCTGGTTATATGGCTCGTCGATGAGAATAGGTGAAAGCACGCCGGACTGGATACCGCGTTCCGTGAAGACGACGATGGAACGCCCGAGGATGTACTGCACGCGAGCGGCATGATCCGCATCACGCGCCATCATGCTGGCAGAGAGATCATTAAAAGACGTGGCCGTGCTACCCTCAAGGGATTGCGCCATCAAGGTCGCCTGATTCAACTCCTTCGCCGCCGCTTTGATGTCTTCAAGGATGGCGCGGTCCAACAGGTCATTTTCGACGAGAGCTTGCCCCAACGCCGGCTGCACCCATTGCATAGCGGCCATCGGACCGATCTCCGCGCTGATCGGTTCAATGGTTGCCAACTGAGGCTGCGCGGATTCAAGCGTGCCGTTCGCAGCCATGAACAAAATATATCCGCCCATGATGGTCGCGAACGCCCCTACCGCCACCATCAAATCAATCGGTTCAATACGCCGTGTCATAGTGCTCCTCCTGTGCTTAGACTCTGATCCATGACGACAGCAAAAGGTTCGCAAGCCAAGTGCCATGGTGAAATTGATCGATCTATCGCGAGTTAACGAATTATCGGCGTCAATGAGGATGAACGATGGTGGTGGCTTTCAGCCAGTCGCTGGGCAAATCCACCAGTGGGGCGGGTCAGGTTGAGGTTAAGGCTGAAAAGCAGATGGAGGTGGAGCATGAGCAGGCGAGAATCTCGCCTTTTAACCCCAGCCTTAGCCTAGCTTACTTTATTTGAACGATCGTCACGCCATCCCCTCCCTCCGCACGTTCGCCCGGACGAAATGAGGAAACGTAAGGAGAGTCCTTGAGATACGCGCGAAGGGTCATTTTCAATCGGCCGGTCCCGTGCCCGTGAATAATGCGAAGACTATGACAATTTCCGAGCGCAGCTCGATCCAACGCGGCCACCGTACGGTCAATGGCCTCATCGGCCGCCATCCCACGCAGATCCAATACGACGGACGACTCTTCCGAATGCGAGGGCAACGTCGCTGATCGAGAACCTGAGGCACCAGCCGCGAGCGGCGCTTTCTGCTGCCCTGCCCTCTCATCGGAAGCGACCAAAAGAGACGCGGCCACCGACATGTCTGCATCCCCTACGCGGAGGCGTACCCGTTTCTTGCCTTTCGGCGATTCCAGCAATGTCCCGCTCCTTCCTAGATGGGCGATTTCTACTCGGTCCCCCGCCTCTAATCGTTCTAATGGAATGCGTGCTTCCGATGGCACGAATTGCTTGCTGATCATCTCGTCCAATTGTCCCAATCGCGACTTGGCGTGTATGGTCTTGATGAGTTTCTGCTCCTGTTTCAGGTTCTCTAGGATTGCATGGATTTCCGCGCGAGCCCGGAGCAGTTCATCGGTCCATTTCTTTTTGACTCGCTTCTGCTCGTCGCGTTCCGTGCTCTTGAGGCGGTCGGCCACTTCTGCCGCCTCTTGGGCGGCGCGCTCGGCATCGGACCGGAGGAGGGCAATCGCGGCCGTGTCCTCATCAAGCCGGCGCTGCTTGTCTTGAAGCCCGGTGATCATCTGTTCGAGCGCCCGATCCTCCCGCTGTACGCGCTGCAGCGCCTCGTCGAGGATCGTTTCGTCCATCCCTAGCCGTCCGGCAATGTCGATAGCCGACGATCCACCAGGCATACCCATCATCACCCGATAGGTCGGCGAGAGGGTCTCCACGTCGAAGCCGACGCTGGCGTTCATGAAGCCCGGCGTCGTGTGGGCCAGGACTTTAAGCGAGTTGTAATGCGTCGTCACGACGACTTTCATGCCTATATGAGCAAACCGAAGCAAGAGCGCTTCGGCGAGAGCCGCCCCCTCCGCCGGGTCGGTGGACGTGACGGGTTCGTCGAGAAGCACCAGCGACGGTGCATCACCGATGGGTCGCACCTTGGTCGCATGGTCGAGCAGGGCAATCATCTGCATGATGTGGGCAGAAAAACTGGACAGATCTTTGGCAAGATCCTGCGTGTCCCCAATGTCGGCAAAGATATCGGGGCACCACGCCATCTCAGACCCGGCAGCGCAGGATGGTTGAAGCCCGGCCCTGACCATGAGGGCGAAGAGGCCGAGGATTTTTAAGGTGACCGTTTTGCCGCCGGTGTTCGGTCCGGAAATGATGAGGACCTTCACCGATTCATCCAATGCGAGATCGTTAGGCACGACCGCATCTTTCGTCAGCACTAAAAGCGGGTGACGGGCTTGCTTCAGCGCGATCCGTCCATTGGAGCTCAGCGAGACCGGCTGCCCCGTGATTTGATGACTGAAGGTGGCCTTCGCCGAGATGCAATCGAGCACGGCTAAGACATCCAGTCCGATCAATAAGGCCGCGCCATGCTCACCAACAGTTGTAGAGAGTTCAAACAGAATGCGGCGCACTTCCCTCTCGACTTCGATCTCAGCGACCTTGATCGAATTATTTAATTCCACCAATTCGCGCGGCTCGACAAACACGGTCGCGCCGCTTGATGACACGTCATGGACAATGCCGGGAATCTTTGAGCGCATGTCCGCCTTCAATGGCACGACGTACCGGCCCTCACGTTGCGCGAAGTAAGACTCTTGCAGGACATCGGCATAGCGGGCCGAGGCCAAGATGGATTCCAAACGCCGGCGCATCTGCTGTTTCAGGTCATGCGCATGATGTGAGAGGCGGCGCAATTCCGGCGTGGCCGATTCCTTGATATTTCCCTCGACATCGATACACCGGTCGATCCGCTCTTTGAGGTGACGCAGATGAGTCAGCTCTGCAAGCGGCGCGGCAGTCTCCCACAAGGCCGGCGCCGACTCACGGTGCCTGCCGAGATATCGCACGACATCGAACGCGAGGCCAAGCACCAGGGAGAGGTCACGCAACTCGTGCGTCTCCAGAACGGCGCCTTTCGACCCCCGCCCGAGTACCTCTCTAAGGTCTGGAAACGATAAGGAAGGAAAAGGATCGGCCGATTCGCGAAGCACGACCATCTCGGCCGTCTTCCGCAAGTTCAGCCTGGCTTCTTCCAAGGAAGGCGCTAACGGGAGTGTCCGACACCATTCTCTCCCCATGCCGGATCGCGCATGGCCGGCCACTACCTCCAGTAAACGAGGCCATTCGAGGGCGTCCAGTGTTTGTGCGGAGAGCGTGCCATATTCCACGGATTACCCATAGATCGATTTAGAAGGTACTCTACCGTGCTCAAGAGAACCGAGGCAACACAGGAGTGGCTCTTTTTCTTCTGATCTTAGACGCAAGGAAACTTGACGGCTCGCTATAAGAAATCCTGCAAAGGCACGCTATACCGAGGGGAAAGGCGAGTCAGGTGCAATTGACGCCGGATCAGGCTTAACGTTTCAGGAACTGAATAAACAACTAGTATTTCATCGGTATAACACTTGCGTTATGCCTTTACCCTAACAACATCTTCTAAAAAACTTTGGAAAAATCAGCGTCATCATTCCATGCTACAACCAGGCGCAGTTTTTGCTGAATACGGTGAAAAGCGTCCTGGCACAAACCCATCCGACCTATGAAATTATCGCCGTCGATGACACCTCACCGCACGAGAGCGCCGAGGTGATCGGTCGGTATGCCGACGTCAGAGAAGCAGACGATAACGTGCTTCGACACCCTAGGCCGATACTACCCTTCCAGCATGATGAAACCCGCGCGCCAAAAAATTCTACAACTGCTGCCACAAGCGGTGAAGCCGAGGAACGCCATGCCCTCCAAAATTTCTCTCTCTCAAAACAATCCTTCCGATTGCATTTAATATTGCCTTCCCCTAGCATACTGCAAGAGCTCACGATGACCATTCGTCCCCTCGCGTTTGCCAATACGCTCGCCATTACCACCGCTGTCTTGGCGCTCGTGCTGATCCTGCTCAGGATTGTTTTCCCGGCCGTATTCGTCTTCATCTTCAATGCGCAGTTCTTCGGCGCCGATGTCGCCTCGCTCCTACCCAAGCGCATTCATCTGTTCACCATGATGGGAGAGCTGGCGGCCTTTGTCGGCGGCGCCTGGGGGTTTGGACTGCTCGGGGCCATCCTCTATAATCGCTTGATCCGAAACGGCCGGTATGACTCGCGTGTCGAGTAGCGGCCATTGCCATGCAGGTCTCCCGTTGCCCTCTTGCTTCTCTTTTAGTCTCCCGCCACACTAGGCAACACCTCTCTTGAGTCGGGTTTATGGGACTTTCAGCGAGTGACATCGCGCTAGCCGTGCGGGAAATCGCGCCAGCCATCCAGACCGGATGGATTCAGAAGGTATTTCAGCCCACACCGCGCGCAATTACGTTAGAGATCCGCACGCCGGGGCAAACTCTTTCGCTCTTTATCTCCGCTGACCCGGAGACGGCCAGGCTCCATTTGTTGACACAACGCTTCCCGAATCCATCCTCCCCTCCACCCTTCTGCCAATTTCTACGAGCGCATATTCAAGGCGCGCGAATCGATGGGCTTGAGCAGGTGCAGGGGGACCGCATCGCGCATCTTCGCCTGACGGCGCGCGAAGGCCCTTGTACGTTGATTGCCGAACTGACCGGCCGGAAGGCCAATCTCTTATTGGTCGATGAAGACGAGCGCGTGATGACCGCGTTAGAGCCGGTACGAGAGCAGGTCGGCCAGCCGTACCAACCGCCGCTCCTCAAAGCTTTCCCTCAATCCCGTAGCGACCCCACCTTGATTGGATCTCAGGATACGACTCAGCCATTCCCCGTTTCTCATGCCATCGAGCAGCGGTATCGAGTGCGTGAGGAAGAACTGGCCACGTCACGGTGGCGGCAAGTGCAACTCGCGACTCTCAAAAAGCGGATCAAGAAAGCGGCGCGCCGGGTGGAGGTGTTACGAGGCGATCTCGACAAGGCGGCCCGCTATAAAGATTACGCTCGGTACGGCGAACTACTGAAAACGAATCTTCATGCGATGAAAAAAGGACAGGAACAATTGGCGGTCGTAGACTATTTCGATCCGGCCATGCCCGAATTGGTCATTCCGTTGGACCCGTCCAAGGGGCCCCAGGGTAACATGGACGACTACTTCAAAAAACACCGCAAGCATGTGGCGGCAGAACGTGAGATCCGGCCACGACTCGCACAAGCCGAAGAAGACCTGAACGCCTTGCAAAGGGAGCGCACGAATCTGGAACGGGGTCTATCCGAGCCTGTCCCGCCATCAGCACGAGCGAGAGA
>DATEPO010000439.1:0-4244 GCA_035273145.1 Nitrospiraceae bacterium | reverse complement strand
CCTTACTGACCAAGTCCCCGACGTTGATGTTGCGTTGGGTCACGACGCCGTCAAAGGGCGCCACGATCGTTTTGAACCGAATAAACGCGTCGATGTTCCGGATCTTTTGCTCCGCGGCTTTGACTACCGCCGCTTGTGCTTTCAACTGCTGTTCCTTGACCGTGATTGACTGCTCAGAGACGGCATGATTGGGACGGAGCGCCACCCAGCGCTTCGCGGTCACCTCTGCCAGCCGATACCGGGCTCGCTCGGTTTCCAGATCCGCCTTGGCCTGCGCATATTCGGCATCGAGATCCGGGGCGTTGATTTCAGCGAGGATGTCCCCTTTCTTGACCTGGTCGCCGTAGCCCTTGTACCACATCTTCACATAGCCCGTGACGCGGGCGTACATCGGCGCCTCGTACCAGCCGACAATATTGCCGGGCAGCGTAATGGTCTCGGTCGAGGCGCCCGGCTTGGGAGAGACGACGGCCACGGTGGGCACGGCCTCTTTGAGCGTCTTCTCCCGCAGCAGCGCGGCGTCGCCTTGGCTCTCATACATCCGATGGGCGACATAGAGCATACACAGCAGGATTACTGAGATGACTACGAGTCTTCCACGCAGAATCTTAGTCATTATGGATTCACCATTTGGCGAGCTGGTCGCCGGCCATAAATCATTGCGTACACGCACGGCACGAAAAACAGGGTGAAGACGGTAGCCACGAGCAAGCCGCCGATGACGGCGCGCCCCAGCGGCGCATTCTGGGAATAGCCGATCGACATCGGCACCATGCCGATGATCATGGCCGACGCCGTCATGAGCACCGGCCGAAGGCGGGTCTTACCGGCTTCGATGGCCGCCCGCAGCGCGTCCCCATGCTCTTGGAGCCGCTCGCGCGCATAGGAGACGACGAGAATCGCATTGGCGGTCCCCGTACCCATTGTCATGATGGCGCCCGTCAGGGCGGGTTCCGACAGCCGCGTATGGCTCAGGAACAATGCCCACGCGATGCCCGCGAGCGCCCCAGGCAAGGCTGTGATGATAATGAAAGGATCAAGCCAGGATTGGAAGTTGACGACGATCAGCAGATAGACCAGCCCGATGGCGGCGAGCAGGCCGAAGATCAGCTCGAAATAGGCGTCGTGCATCAGGGCGGCCTGGCCATGGATTTCGATCGCGGCGCTGCGCGGCAAGTCGTCCTTCATACTCTGGGCCACGTGTTCAACGTCCGTCAGCACGCCGCCGAGATCGCGCCCTTCGGTGGAGACATAGATGTCGAACAGCGGCATAATGTTCGCGTGCGTGATCACGCCCGGCGTGCCCTCCGCGGACAGGCTCGCCAAATTGCCCAGCAACTGCACATCATGGTCCTTTGAATGATTGCTCGAGGACTCGACCGGGATAGTCTTCAGACTATTGACGCTATTGATCTGCGGTTGCGGCGTATAGACATTGATCGGGTATGACATGCCGGTCTTGGGATCGAGCCAATAGATCTGGTCAACCTGTTGGCTTCCGGCGGTCGTCATGAGGAGATTGGAGGCGATGTCCTTCTCGGTCCGGTTGACCCCGAGGCCGAACGTGCGGTTGCCTTCGACCATGAGGGTCGGCGTGCGCATGGTCTGCTGGATCACCACGTCGGTGGCGCCGGGGATCTGGCGCAACTTGTCTGCTAATTTGCGCGCGAACTCATAGTTGGGCTGGATGTCCGGGCCGTTGATCTGCACGTCAATGGGAGCCGGGGCGCCGAAGTTGAGAATTTTGGCGGTCAGATCGGACGGTTGGAATGTGAATTCCGTGCCCGGATAGCGCTCCGTCAAGCCCGCGCGGAGAATGCTCCGGAAGTCCCACACCGGCGACTTCTCATCTTTCAAGAGGATCGTCAGATCACAGTCTTGTGAGCCGATCGTCGGCGTCGGAATGAAGGCGAGGTTATGGGGCCCGATAGGGAGGCCGCAATTACTGACGATGTTCTCGACTTCACCGGGAAGCAACTCTTCGATGGTGTTCGACACCAGCGTGGCAATGCGGCCGGAAACCTCGATGCGGGTCCCGAGCGGCGCCCGCATATGCATCTGAATGACCCCCGACCGGATCTCGGGAAAGTAATCGCGTCCCAGGAAGGCGAAGAGCGCCAGGGAGCTCAGCGCGACCACCAGCGAGAGGGTGATGAAGACACGGCGACGGGCGATGGCCCCTTCGAGCAACAGCCCGTAGCGCTCGCGGAACTGATTGAAGCGATGCTCGAATCCCTGCTGGAAGCGGACGAAGACGTTTTGCGGCGCAACCGCTCGCGCCTGCTCATCGTGATGCACCGACAGCATGTACTTCGCCATGGTCGGCACGAGAGTGCGCGACAGGATGAAGGAGGCCAGCATCGCGATGATCACCGCCTCCGCCATCGGTTTGAACAGGTAGCCGGCGACGCCGCCCAGTTCGAAGAGCGGGAGCCAGACGATCGCGATGCACAAGGTGGCGACGAACGTAGGGACGACGATCTGATTGGCGGCGTCGATGATCGCCTCTTCGAGTCCCTTGCCCATTTCGAGATGGCGATCGATATTCTCGATCATCACAGTCGCGTCATCGACTAGAATGCCGACGGCCAGCGCTAACCCGCTTAACGTCATGACATTGATTGTCTCGCCGAGCCAATGCAGGCCGATGATGGCCGTCAAGATGGACAGCGGGATCGAGGTCCACACGATGACCGTGGCCCGCCATGACCCGAGCAGCAACAGCACGATGAGGCCGACCAGCGCCCCGGCGGTGAGCATTTCGTGCAGCACGTCCGAGATCGCATCCTTCACAAACGTCGAGGCGTCGTCGAGCAGCCTAATCTTCACGCCCTCCGGAACGACTTTCTCGGCCCGTGGGATCATCTGCTTGATCCCGTCCACCACCGCCAGGGTCGAGGCCTCGGTGCTCTTCATTACGACGATGATGACGGTCTGTGTGCCTTTCACCAGGACTGCGTTCTGTTGCACCCGGCCCATGAGCTGCGCAGTGGCGACGTCGCGCAGATAGATGAACGCGTTGCCTTCTCGCTTGATCGGGATATTGGCGAAATCTTCAATCCGCATCGGTGACGCATTCGTCCGAACGATCCAGTCGGTGGACTTGATCTTGATGTCGCCGGACGGCAGGATGAGATATTGCTTCATGAGCGCTTCGTGGATGTCCGCCGGAGTCAGGTGACGGGCGAGCAATTTCTGCTGATCGAGGTTGATCATGACCTGCATTGGCTGGCCGCCATATGGCTGTGGCAGGATCGCTCCGTTGACGGTCACGAGCAGGGGGCGGATGCGCATGTAGGCGAGGTTAAAGAGCTCCGCCGGGGTCATCGTGTCGGAGCTGAGTTCGAGCATGGCCACCGGGATCGAGGATGGCGCCAGACGCATGATCATGGGTGGCGAAATATCCGGCGGCAGTGCTTTGACGACGGTCTGTGCAATGGCGGTGATATCCGCTTCGGCCCGGCCTACATCAATCCCGTCCTGGAGAAAAATATTTGTGATGCTGCTGCCGTAGTAGGAGTGACTATGAATGTACTTGATCCCTTCCACCGTCGAGGTGAGGAAGCGCTCGAACAGGTAGGTGATGCGCCCTTCTACTTGTTGCGGCAGCAGGCCGGAGTAGACCCAGACCACGGCGGTGACGGGAATCGTAATATTCGGGAAGACGTCGGTCGGCATGTGGGACACCGTCAGGCCACCGAACAGCACGATGAGGATGGACATAACGACGAAGGTGTACGGTCTGCGCAGGGCAATGAGGACGACTTGGTTCATGTCTAATGTCCGAGGGACAACGTTGGATGGTCAGTCATATTGCACTCGGATGTAAGCATTGCGTTCCATTCAGCTCTTCGTGAACACGTGATTTTCACCGACATGATCGGCTGCTCAAGCACCTCACTGGTCATGCCGCGTGCCATCACCGGTGTCTACAGCGACATAAAGCAAACTGAATACCCGGAAGATGGGTTGGCCGTTCTGAGTCGATTGATCCGGACTCTACGCCGTCCGGGCGTCATAGGACTGAGCTTGAGCCAGGCCTACCGTTGTTTAGGGAGAAGTAGGCGTTTGTCGAGGGTGCATGTTTCACGTGCTAACAGCACGCATGTTGGCGCGCGCACAGATCGTGCTGTGCGGAATCGGACAGATCGTTGTGCGAGTCCAATCAGTCGCCGGTTCGTATCGGCCGCGTTCGCGTCACGTCAAGATCGTCAAAAGGAGGAGAAGATTCGGCATACTATCTA
>DATEPO010000438.1:0-3725 GCA_035273145.1 Nitrospiraceae bacterium | reverse complement strand
GAAACGCACTTGGGAACCGTTTTCAGCGCCCGATTAATCTTGTGAGATTTTTGGTTCAGATACCCGTTTGAAGTACACCAAGAGATCGCGCACCGAGACCATACCGACTAGCTTGCCTTTTTCGGTGACGCCGAGATGCCGGACACCGAGGTCGCCCATCATGTCATGAGCATCCTGAACCGTCCGAAGAGATTCAATACTGGCGATCGGACTTGTCATGATCGTGTGAACTGCAGTTTTCATCAGATCGCTCCCCTCCGCCACAGCGCGTCTGACAACATCGGTATCGGTGATGATACCGACCAGCTCGTTATTTTTCTCGACCAGTAAGGAACTGACCTTCTCATCACGCATGCGCTTCGCCGCATCTTTGACCGACACATCGTACCGGACATTCTTCAGCTCTTTGCGCATGACTTGTACTAATGTGGACATGTCTACTCCTTATTTTATGAGATCAGCCGCAGCTCTCAGCTCCGACTCTCAAAAGTGCTTTCCAAAGCTGAGGGCTGATCGCTGAACGCTGATGGCTTCTTCATCAAAACGTCAGCCTGCCCTCGATGATCATCACGACCTGCCCGCCGACTTTCACGCTCTGAATTTCATCGTCGTCCGATTCGATTTGAATGTGGATCAGGGAGGGCCGGTCCATTTCATACCCCTGTTCTGCGACGATGTCCGTAATGGGCCGCACCTCGACGACACCGTGCTGTACGAGGTACGCGCCTAACGCGCCGCTGGCACTCCCCGTCGCGGGATCTTCCAGGACTCCAATGGGCGAGGCAAACATGCGCGTATGCACGGTCGAGAGTTCTTCAACGGTAACGGTCGTAAACACCATCATCCCGTTCGCACCATGCCGCGCACACAGTTCGTTGATGACGGTGGCATCGGGAACGATGGATTTCACCGCGGTCAAGCTGCGAACCGGGACGATGACCACCGGCAATCCCGTGGAGACGACTTGAATCGGAAGATGAGCGCCGCCGATAAAACTTTTCGACAATCCCAATGCCTTGGCCACCTCGTACAAATCTTCAATCGCCTCGAGCGTCCCGATAAACTCGGGTTTCGGCTGAGACATGACCACACGGGCGATCTCTCCATGGCGGATATGCAACTCGACCGGAAACACACCGATATTGCATTCGTACACTAACGGTGTGACCGGCTCCTGGAGCGGAATCCGCTTTAGTTTCCCGAGAATATAAAATGCGCCGATGACGGGATGTCCGGCAAAAGGGATTTCTTGGGTCGGGGTAAAGATACGGATCTTTGCCGCGGCCAAGGCCTCCGTCGGGGGGAAGACAAAGACGGTTTCCGAGAGGTTCATTTCGCGGGCAATCCGTTGTAGCTCTTGGTCGCCAAGATCCCGAGCGTCGGGAATAACGGCGATAGGATTGCCGCCGAACGGAAGGGTGGTGAACACATCGGCTTGGTAGAACGTGAGGACGCGGCGGTCGCCTTCGATCATCGCGATTACTCTAGGTCAACGGTTAAGGGCAGGTCAAGGCCGAGACGAGCTGAGGCCGAGGTTGAGTGGGATAAAGATGAATGTTAAGAATTATTTCATCGTCCTACTTAACCTCAACCTCAGCCTCAACCTTCTTCATACGCTTTGGCCAACGGATTCCGGACGTAGTCCTCGACGTAATTTTTCAGCAGGCCGCTCCGGTAGAGTCGTTGATTGGCGAATTTCGTATCGATCTTGTGCAGCACCTTGACCTTCACGCCGGTTTTTTTCATAAAGTCTTCCAAGGTCACACCGGCAATGTCCGTATACAATCCCCTCCCCGATTGCATCACGCACTTCGGGATATGAATCATTTTATGACCGTTGAGTGCGCGTGCGATGTCATCGAACGTCAGCAGCACCGAGCAGTCCGAATCGCCGCCCAACGTCGCATTCGGAGTCATGAGAAATTTTGCCCGATTTTTTCGGTACATGGTCAAGACTTTGTAGACACTTCGTCCCATGACGACCGTATCCTTTTTCTCCAATTCGAGCGAATCGAAGAGGCTCACAATACGCTTGCGATTGAGAAACGCCGTAATCGGGGCCTCCGTATGAAGCGTCTGCAGGTTCGGCAGGCCGGCTTCGTACACGCGCTGGGCTTCCTCGGGCAGATGGGCGCGCCCCTGCCGCATCAGCGCAGCCGTCTCATCCTTCAATCCACGCACGGGTGTGAGGCATCCCATCCACAACACACATTTTTGATTGACCTTCGCAATCTCCATCGCATCATCCGACATCGTCTGGCGGTCGAACGCGTAAAAATTGGCCGAGGAGACCGCCGGGCCGTCAAGTACTTTGAGCAAATGCTTCACCGCCGGCGCGTGCGGCATGAGCTGCTGACGATAGCGGCCGAGCGTGATGACGGACAGCTCGAAATTGATCCGGCCCGGATACTGCGCCGCCAATTGATGAATCTTCGGAACATGCACGAAGCCGACGGTGAAAAAGGTCAGGTTCTTGTCGGTATATTTTAGGAAGTCCTCGACCCACTCCATCGCCTTCGGATGTAGAAACAGATCGGTCCATTCCATGTATTCATTGCCGCCGAGGCACCAGAACTGCTGCGGGTCCGTCGGCTTCCGATTGATATACTCGAGCATGAACTGCCAATCTTCCTGGCTGGTCTTCGGCGGCTCGAGCGTTTCGCGATAGGAGTGGTCCAACTCGTAGCAAAACTCGCATTTCACCGGACAGGTCTTGCCGAGGCTGAGCGGAATCTTTCCCGCATCCATTTCCCGGCGCAGCACTTCGCGATAGTCTTTGCCCTCGAAGAGTTTGTTCGGTTGGAGAATGGGCAGCGGCGTCGTGATCGGCATCACATCCTCAATTGACCGGAAGCACTACAGTTTGCCACACTGGGCCTACGCATTGCGAGCACACTCGGACAGCAATCTGACGATTTAGAATGAACCAGGAAGATATCGATCAAGCGCTGCGACTGTTGTCTCTCACGCTGCCGTTCAGCCGACAGCAGTTAGACGAGAAACGCCGCGAGCTCCTCGCCACGTGGCATCCTCACCGCTATGCCAACCTCACGAACAATCCCAAGCGGTACATGCAAATGTATAAAAAAGGCGAAGCGATGACCAAGGAAATTCAGGCGGCGTACGAGGTATTGGTCAAGTGGATGGAGGGATCAGAACAGAAATAATTTCGGGTACGTCACAGGATCATCAACAGCGAAGAACTGCGTTAGGAGATCCCGTGGCTTACCACCCGTCCCATCGCAGCATCTTTGGGAGACTCCGCATCTCCTCGCGCCACAGGCCACGTCACTAATCCTGACACGCTGTCGATCGAACCGACGGCCGCTCCATCGGGCTTGGCATAAATCTGCGGCAGCCGATTCGTGCCCGTTTTGGAGATGTAAAGAAAAACGTGTTCG
Organism: Nitrospiraceae bacterium; assembly: GCA_035273145.1. Lineage (GTDB taxonomy): Bacteria > Nitrospirota > Nitrospiria > Nitrospirales > Nitrospiraceae > JAICXS01. Next base: position 324 of record DATEPO010000438.1, on the reverse strand, counting down.
CGGGCATTCACCCGAACGGCCCACGGTTCAAAATCGTTCTGATAGAACTCTTCGCAGAGCTGCATCGCCTCCAAACAAGTCACGCCACCCGGCTCATTGAGCGTGTAATAGTAGTCCAAGGGGAGATCGTATTCGTCCTGCTTGTGAATCGTCATGCCGAACTTCTCGGGATTGCGCACCATCGGCGTATGGCGATAGGCCACAAAGTAGAACAATTCGACGGAATGGATATGGGCCTTGTTGTCGAGCAAAAATTGCCGGGTCTCTTCCGCCTCATCTCGCGTCTCCCCAGGAAACCCGTAAAACGCCATCACGTGGTTCCAA
>DATEPO010000437.1:0-13849 GCA_035273145.1 Nitrospiraceae bacterium | reverse complement strand
TTGGATCATGTGCTCAACCTGAGTTTTATGAAATTGGCCGGCGAGTCCCAGCTTATAGATCTGGCGGATGGCTTGCGGAGGCGTCAGCGCCGGCCTGCCGTATCGACTGGTTACCAGCGTGTCATACACATCGACGAGACCGACGAGTTGGCTGAGCGGCGCAATCGCTTCTCCACGCAATTGGGACGGATAACCGGAGCCATCATACCGTTCGTGATGTTCAACGATGATTCGGCGTATCGCCTCGGTTATCTCAGGCGAGTCGTGTATCATAGCCCGGCCAAGGGGCGGATGTTGGTGAAGCAAGTGGCGCTCCGAAGCCGTCAAGGCTTCGCCTTTACGAAACAGATTAAGAGGGAGACGCGTTTCTCCAATGTCGTGCAAGAGCGCTCCCAATGCCAGCTCTTCCAATGTGTGCCCATCCAAATCCTGCTCAATGCCGATGGCCATGGCTAAAACGCTGACATTGACGACATGCGAAAAAATGTGCGCGTCGAAGCGCTGCAATTGTTGCAGGCGAGTGGCGGTCATCATGGCGGACCGGTTGATGGTCAGGCGGTCGCGGATGCGTGTGACCATCGTATTCAATGCCGGACTATCGAGGCGGACGGCGGACGTAATGCCTTCGACAATTCGTTGAATGGCGGTGACGGATTCCGAATGGACACGGCCGGCAATGGCCACCTCTTCATGGGACGGTATCGATGCCGGCCGATACGCAGAGGAGTTCGAGTCTGCCGGCACGTTGACCGCGGTCGATGCAGGAATTGCCGGGGGGGGCTCCGGCAGAATGATCTGCTCGGCAACGACGTGAGAACCTGCGACCGGCTCCTCGACGTCAACCCCCTTGGCCGGGTCGATCACGACGCGTTTGATGCCGTATTTCTTCAGGAGACGAATATCTTCCTCATCGCGGAGAATAAACCGGTGTCGGAAAAATGGGGTCGTCAGCCAGGACCGGTCCAGCCGTTCTATGTACATGCCGAGCTTCAACTCTTCGATCGCGATCGTTTTGGTCGTCTCGCTCATTGATGCGGTCCTTGTGTCGAACGAAGCGTCCTCCGGAGATCTGCTCCCTGCCCCTCATAGGCATTTGAACGTATGTCCATCATGACCATACGTAGACCGCTTCCACGGTATTTCCGTTTCCATGATAAGTAAGTGATTCACAGAGCGCGCGAACGAGCGGGATGCCGCGCCCGCTATACCGCTCCTGCGCGCCGATGGCTGACACGAGTCGATGGAAGTCGAACCCCGGTCCGCTGTCTTGCACCTGGATGGCGAGCCGTCCCCCTGTATCTTTTCGGCTGTGTTCGATCTGAACTCGTAAGAGGCCCTGCCGCAGCTTAGTCAACAAGCCTTCGCGTTGCTCATAGTATTTCGCGAAGCCTTGCGGTGTATTCTTCAAGGATGAGTCGAGGCTCAATAATCCATGGTCGATGGCGTTTGCCAGGAGCTCGGCCAAAATGGTGAAGATCGTCTGTTTGTGTTCAGCCAGGTCTTGAATGTCGGTGAGCGCTCGCATGAGTGTGGGCAAGGGATCCACGCGATGCAACGTTTCGGCTTCAAGCGCGAGCTGAATATGCCAATTACGGGAGGCCGTATCACAATACGCACGCGGAGGATGGAGATCCGCGCCGGGAGGAGATACAGCCGGGTCGCAGGTTAATTGGACGAACGCGATATCATCGTGTGCCGGTTCACCTTCACAAAAGCGAGTGAGTTCCTCTTGAATCCGTTCGCACAGTAAGGCAGGAGATTGTTCCGTGTGCAGAATCTGCTGTTCCAGTCGATCGCATCCGAACATCTCTCCCGCCGCATTTCTCGCTTCGATGAGACCATCGGAGTAGAGGTAGATTCGATCTCCGGTCTGGACTTCCATCGTCTCTGTGCTCGCGTCGAATTGCTTCTCATCCAAAAGACTGAGCGGAAGGTGCCGCGAGTGTAACCGGCGTAGCAGTCCTTCCTGGGGTCGAACGACCAGTCCGTCGGGCATCCCGCCGTTCCACACGGTAATACGCCGGCCTGCAGGATCCCACTCCAGAAAACAGGCGGCACAAAAAAGGTTCGTCGGCAGGATCAGCCGCAGCTTGTGATTGATCTCCGCGGCAATGCTGCCGATTCCGAAGCCGCTTTGCGTCATGCTGTAAAAGGCCTCGGCGACGGGCACGGCACCGACCGCAGCCGAGAGCCCGTGTCCGGTAAAGTCGCCGATCATGATATGGAGCAGTCCGTGCGGAGTCGGCGCAGCGAGCAACACATCGCCGCTTAAGAATTCGGCCGGTGAAAGCCGCCACGTGAGGTTCGGATGCTCGAGGTATCCTTCACGGAGAATTTTTTGGAAAATGGCGTGCGCGACTTCTTGTTCACCTTCATCCTTTTTACGGCTGGTCAGTAATTCGACGTTTTGAGCCGTGACCAGCGCATGAAGCGCTCGGATGCGCGAGAGCGCTTCGATTTTTGCGCGCAATAGGACTTGGCTATACGGCTTCGTGAGGAAGTCATCCCCGCCATGCGCGATGCATTTTGCGAGATCCGCCTCGTCCGTCATGCCGGTCAGAAAGATCACCGGTGTGAAGCGATCGCCGGAGCGTTGTTTGATGAGAGCCGTGGCTTCATAGCCGTCCAGGACGGGCATCATAATATCCATAATGACGAGGTCCGGCTGTTCCCGTTCGAAGAGCGTAACGCCTTCCTGTCCGTTAGCCGCCTCAGAGACAATGTGGCCATCCTGGAGGAGCATGGCGGCCAACACCATGCGGTTCGTCTCCGTATCATCGATGATGAGCACATTCATGTCAGCGTAAACAGCTTGTGGAAATTCGCCACCTGAAAAATCGTGCGCACGTCCGGCTTGCAATTCAGGATCCGAATATCCGCGCGATCGCCGCCGGCGTGTTCTCGCAACAGCAGCAGCATGCCAAGCGCCGAACTGTCCAGATAGTCGGTCCGGCCGAGGTTAATGACGTAATGCTTGGCACCGATTACGTTCGCATACGCGTGACGGAACTCCCGGTGAATTTTGAAATCGAAGCGACCGTCAGGGGTGATCGTTAAAGTGGTGCCGTCCGGTGAGAGTTGTGAGCTGAGCATAGATCTCCTTCGATGGAGACGTTCGTCTACACGGCTGTTATCGGACTTGGTGATGACGTTCTTTAACGGATCGCAGCCCGCTCCGGGCCCCAGGGCGTGTTTAAGTCAAGTACGACGATTCCGATAAAGGCCTAGACGTTGCCGGGCATGCTCCGGCACGATGCTGATGACCTATCTGATCAATCTCATGCTGTCCGTATGAATTCCCTTGCCCTAAGACACGGTGTCGTCTATGGCGGGATTCTTCCTGCGATACGATAGGGGTACGATGCGTAAAACCATTCCACTGGATCAATTGACAATCGGAATGACAGTCGTGGGGATGGATAAGTCGTGGCTGGCGACCCCGTTTCTGCGGCATCGGGTACGAATCACGCGCCGGGATCAAATTGACAAATTGAAGAGAGTAGGGGTGCGTTTCGTGGAGGTCGAGGGGGAAGAGTGTGCAGAGGCCGTTGCCATATCGCCCATTGGAGAGACCCCCGGTCTCATCGCTCAAGTGCCGGATGAGCCATTGAAGTCTCCACCGGATCATCGAACGACGACATTCGATGAAGAATTACCGATTGCCCATGACATTTATCGAAGTGCAAAGGGAGTCGTCGAAGCGGCCATGAATGATGTCCGTATCGGCCGTGCCATCGACGGCGATGGTGTCAGCTGTCTCGTCGCCGGCATGGTCGATAGCATTCTCCGCAATTCGGATGCCTTGGTCAGTCTGTCCAGGCTGAAGAGCTTCGACGAATATACCTTCTTTCATTCGGTGAATACTTCAGTCCTATCTGTAGCGCTCGGACGAAGACTTGGCTTGTCCCCTCAGACACTGCATCTGCTCGGGTCAGGAACCTTATTGCATGACATCGGCAAAACGAAGATTCCGTTGGAGATTTTGAACAAACCCGGCCGTTTTGAGCCGCATGAGTTCGAGATTATGAAGCAGCACGCCCTACGAGGCGTCGAAGTGCTGTCGGCTACCACCGGTTTCCAAGAGGAAATCGTCCGCCCTGCGTTGGAGCACCACGAGCGGGTCGATGGGACAGGATATCCCTTTGGACGCCAGCGAGCTGAATTGACGCCCTTCGGACTAATCGCAAGCATCGTGGATGTGTACGATGCGATGACGAGCGACCGCTGTTATCACAAGGGCATGCCGGCGCATCGAGTCCTTCAGCATCTGTACAATCTCGGGCAAGACGGCCATCTCGATTCCAAGTTTGTGCAGCAGTTTATCCAGTGTGTCGGCGTCTATCCGGTGGGATCCTGCGTGTTACTGAATACCGGTGAGGCCGGTATCGTCAGTCAATTGGATGAGGACCAGCCCGTGAGTCCGAAGGTGATTCTCGTCCGAGACGCGAAACTGTGCACGATGCCGCCCAAGACCATTAACCTTAAAGAGCAGGCGACGAAGACGATGCGCAAAATCATCGCCGTCATGGACTCCAAGGAACTCACCATCGATGTCGAAATGTATTTAGGAGCCGCACGTTCCGATACATAGAGGCCACGAGCCCCCCTCTTCGCATTTGTTTCTCCCTCTCAATGTCACTCGGCCGCATAAGCGCTGGCTCACTCTTGACTCACGACTCAAGATAGATTCGGTGTCGTCCGATATAGGTCAGACGGAGGTAACCGATGGCACGACGTAAGGCCGAAGGGCACTGTCTTAAGCTTGAAGGATCGCACACCGTCTTTGAAGCGGCTGAGCTTCAACGCCGGTTGATCGAATTCCTTGGTACGCCGCCCCCCTGGCGCGTCGATGTGACTCAGGTCGAATATATGGATACGAGCTGCGTGCAATTACTGCTCGCCGCCCGAGTGCATGGCGATGCCGAGAGGCCGTTTGAAGTGATCGGCTTGAGCCCGGAACTCAATCAGCATCTCACCCGTATCAATTGTGTCCTCTAAAACCGATCCAACGGCAGAAGGCGCTCATCTCGTGCTCCAATAGCAGACAAAGGAAGTTATCCATGTTTTGGTGGGGAATGATTCTGGGGTCTCTTCTGTGCACAAGCGCCATGTATTTCCTCGTCTATCGGCCTGCACGCGATCGTTGGCAACAGCAGCGGACTCTTCACGAGACGGAGCAGCAGACGATTCGTGAAGAGATCGAACACTGGCGTCAGGTCATGGGATGCGTCCACAAGACTTTGCCGATCTTAGTGGCCCAAGTGCAATCGGTGATTGCGGAAACCGATCAGGCCGTCATGCACCTGTCGGAGCGGTTCCAAATCATTTCGAGTCAAGCCAAAGAGCAAGTCGAGCAGACGACGTCTCTCTTTGGTCGGGACTCGATGCACAATGAGACAGCGCTCAAAGAAGTCGATGCGATGTTGTCGGCGTTTGTCCAGGAAGTGGTATCCGCTGCGCGAATCGCCGGTGACGTCAGCACGGCGATGGAACAGGCCGCCACATCGACGAAATCGATCGCAGAAAGCATCACTGAAATTGATTTTATTGCCGATCAAACGCAGTTACTCGCCTTGAACGCCGCAATCGAGGCGGCCCGGGTCGGCGAGCATGGCCGGGGGTTTGCCGTGGTGGCCGAGGAGGTGTCCAAACTGGCCGGACGGTCAAGCCGCGCAGCCGTGAGCATTCAAGACCTCGTCAATGCGGTTCAAACGGCAATGGGGTGTGCCATGGGGCATGTTGCACAGCTGGCGCGTGTGGATGTGCCCAATAGCGAAGCCGCGCGCTCCAAAGTGAGTAGCATGACACATGGGCTGGCGGCATCCAACCAGAGTCTACAGACCCTCATTGGGCAGGCGCAGTCGAGAGGGAGTGAATTGTCGAAGACCATTGGCCAAGTCGTGATGACGATGCAATTCCAAGACATCACCAGGCAGAAGCTCCAGCATGTCGCGCATCCCCTACAACTGATGGGTGGCGCCTTCAATGAACTGTTGAATGGAGGCGTCAGCGAGGAAATCGTGAAGGAACTTCAGAAATTGGAAACCAGTTATACGATGCAAAGCGAACGCGAATTGGCCCGGTCCGTTCTTACGGGTGACACGGGCGCGGTGCTTGTCGGCACCGGCGCAGCCGGGGTGGATGACAATGTCACGCTCTTTTAATTCGACACGATCAGAGGCAGGAGGAGCAGGATGTCGAAAACAGTGTTGATAGTGGACGATAGCGCCACAATGCGGCAAATGGTGAATTTTACGTTAACGGGGGCCGGATTTACCGTTGTCGAGGCCGGCGATGGAGCGGATGCGGTCAAAAAATTGACTGCCGGGACGAAGCCCAACCTCGTGATCACGGACCTCAATATGCCGAACATGGACGGCATTTCACTCATTAAGGAAATCCGCAAAATGGGAACCTTGAAGTTCACGCCGATTCTCATGCTGACGACCGAATCCACGGATGATAAGAAAAAAGAAGGACAAGCGGCAGGAGCAACCGGCTGGATCGTCAAGCCGTTCAATCCCGAACAGATGCTCAAAGTCATTGCCAAAGTTCTCCCGAGCTAGCGCGACGTCCAAGGAGCGACCATGAAAATCGATCTCTCACGATTTCAAGCCGCCTTTTTCGAAGAGTCAGCCGAGCATGTGACCACGATGGAAGAAGGGCTTCTCCAGTTGGAGCGGCGACCCGACGACCTGGATCTGATCAATCGAATCTTTCGCGCCGCACACTCCATCAAGGGCAATAGCGGCATGTTCAAGCTCACGGCGATCACAGAGTTCACTCACCTACTTGAGAATCTGCTCGATCACCTGCGCACTGGTCAACGAACCCTCACGAAGCCCGTGATGGATGCGCTGCTCGAATCCACCGATGGTTTGAAGCATCTGATTGAAGCCGCCAAGACAGGCGAGGCATATGACGAAGGGCGCATTGCCATTCTTCGGGAACGGCTGACAGGTGGAGCGGTGCACGCTGAAGCGCCGCCCACGGCGGCGGTGGTTCAAAGCCTTCAGACGTCTCGTCGCATCAAAATTGAATGGACACCCGGACCGACATTGTTTCAGCGCGGGTTGGATCCGGTCCAGATCGTCAAGGAGCTCGAGCAGATGGGTCGTGTGCAGACGATCCTGCGTGGGCTTGACGCGCTGCCCGCACTAGCCGATCTCGACCCTGAGCGTTGCTATCTTGCCTGGACATTTATTCTCGACACGGCCGAATCGGACCAGACGATCGCGGAGGTTTTTGAATTTGTACGGGAGGACAGCCAGATTGTGATGGAGACGGATGCCGTGGCGGTTTGTCCATCGATCTCTTCCGATTCTGTCGTGCCTGCTGTTCCAACCGGTACAAGCGCGCCTTCTCGATCGGCCACAATCGGCGCAGTTCCAAGCGCCGTGCCGCCGAACCCTTCCGCCCAGGTTGCCAAGAAGAGCGATGGGGCGTCGATTCGTGTCGACACCGAGAAAATCGACAAGCTGATCAATTTGGTCGGGGAACTAGTGATTACGCAATCGATGCTGTCCCAATTGGGCAATCATTTTGAGAACCCTGACCTGCCGGTGCTGCAGGAACGCCTGGCCCAACTCGAGCGCAACACTCGCGAAATTCAAGAACGGGTCATGTCGATTCGCATGCTGCCCGTCGCCATGGTGTTCAACAAATTTCCGCGTGTCGTACGGGATCTTGCCGCGAAGAGCGGAAAGGACATCCAACTCATTCTGGCCGGCGAAGAGACCGAACTGGACAAGACGGTAATCGAATCGATCGGCGATCCGCTCACACACTTGATCCGCAATGCCGCCGACCATGCGTTGGAATCTCCAGAGGAGCGATTGACGCTCGGAAAGCCGGCCCAGGGCACGGTACGACTCAGCGCCTACCAAGAGGGAGGCAATATCTATATCAGCGTGCAAGACGACGGACGTGGACTGAATCGGGACAAGATTGTGGCTAAGGCACGGGCCAGCGGAATCATTGGCCCCGATGAGCAATTGTCCGATGAGCAGGTCTGGTTGCTGATTTTTCGCGCCGGGTTCAGCACCGCGGAGAAGGTCACGGAAGTCTCCGGGCGGGGTGTCGGCATGGACGTCGTCAGACGGAATATCGAAGGACTGGGAGGGACCATCGCGATCAAAACAGAGGCCGGGCAGGGGACGACCTTTCTTCTCAAGCTGCCATTGACGCTCGCCATTGTCGAGGGCATGGCCGTGCGGGTTGGCTCGGAGACGTATCTCGTGCCTCTGCTCTCGATTATTGAATCGCTTCAGCCATCAGCGGGTGCTGTGAAAACGATTGTCGGCAAAGGACAGGTGATCAACGTGCGAGGGCTATACATTCCGATCGTGCGATTGTACGAGGCGTTCCATCTCGAAGCCGACCATACCGAACCCACCGAGGCAATTCTGATCATTGTGGAGACGGAAAGCGAGCGTGTCGCGCTCATGGTGGATGAGTTGCTGGGACAACAGCAGGTGGTGATTAAAAACCTCGAACAGAATTTTCATAAAGTGGACGGGATTGCAGGAGCGACAATTTTAGGTGATGGAACGGTCGGATTCATCGTGGATGTCCGCGGCATGCTCGCCTTGTCACGCGGTGTAGCGGTCGCGGCGTAAGAGAAAGGAACGGCGGATGAAAGCAGAGGAGGCAGGTCATTCAAGAAACGGGTCGAAAACCTTGTCGGAGGCCAATCAATACCTGACATTCATGTTGGGAGAAGAATTGTATGGCGTCGACATTCTCCGGGTGCAGGAAATCAAGGGCTATCAAAAATGCACGCCCATTCCGAACACGCCCATCTTTATCAAAGGCGTGCTGAACTTGCGCGGCACCATCGTTCCGATTGTCGATCTGCGGGCCAAATTTAACCTGCCGCCGGTCGAGGCGACAATGTTTACCGTCGTCATCGTCGTGGTTGTGAAGGACCGTATCATGGGGCTCATCGTCGATGCCGTTTCCGAGGTCATGGACATCCCGAGTGCAGATATTCAGCCGGCCCCCATGCTGGGCACCAATGTGGATGTCAGCTTTATCAGCGGCCTTGGCCGTTGCGCCGATCGTCTTATCACGATCCTCAATATTGATCATGTGCTTTCGCTTGAAGAATTGTTACAGGTCGGTTCGACCTCAGAAGAAACCGAAACCGTACAGGCCTGAAATCGCTTGTCGAGCGTATTTTATAAAGGAGGATGAGTGTCATGGTGAATTGGCGCAACTTAGCAATCGGCACGAAGGTCATGGGCGTGACCGTGCTGACGGTGGGCGTGCTGCTCGGGGCCGGGGCCTACTTTCTGGGACAAAAAATGCAGGAAGACTTGATTGAATTGCTCACCGGCCGAGCCTCAGTGATTCAGAAGCAGGTCGAGGTGACACGAGCCTATATTTCAAGTCAGTACGTCGCCAAAGCGAAAGAGAACGGGTTCCTGATTACGACGGATCATTCCACATCCAAATCAGTGCCATTGCCCGCTACGGCGATTCGGGAAATCTCCGAAGAACTCTCCAAGGACGGCATTTATAGCGCGAGAATGATCAGTCGCAAGCCGCTCAACCCCAATAACAGCGCGAAGGATTCGTTCGAAGAAGAAGCGTTGAAAGCGTTGGAGGCGGGCAAGGACGAATTAGTTCGAGTGGAACCGGTCGACGGCAAACTCACATTCCGGCGTGCCACTGTGGATCGGGCGTCAACCCAGGCGTGTATCGGCTGCCATGCAGGCACGCAGCTTAACCAGATGATCGGCGCGCTCATGCTGTCGATTCCCATGGAGAAACCTATGGAGCGCGTGAATGGCAATGTTCGGATGCTCTACGCGGGGATCGGCGGAGTGGCGGCCGTGCTCCTGGGTGTCCTCTTCGTCCTGGTCCGTAAACAAGTGATTGCTCCCGCCGAGGCGCTACGCGCGGTGGCCGAACGTGCCAAGGAAGGCGACTTGTCTGTTCGCGTGGATGTGCACAGTGCAGACGAGATCGGGAAGACGGGCGATGCGTTCAATCAAATGTTCATCCGTGTGACAGAAGTGCTGAATCAGGTGAAGGCCGGGGCTTCGACGGTGAGCACAGGAGCGGCCCAGATCAGTATGGGCAATGCGGACCTGTCTCAGCGCACATCACAGCAAGCGTCCGCCTTGCAGGAAACCAGCTCAGCCATGGAGGAAATGACGTCCACGGTGAAGCAGAATGCCGACAATTCGAAGCAGGCAAACCAGTTAGCCATCTCAGCGCGGCAGACTGCCGAAAAGGGCAGCAAGGTTACGACTGAAGCCGTAACTGCCATGGGTGAAATCAATCGAAGTAGCAAGAAGATCGCCGATATCATTAATGTGATCGATGAAATTGCGTTCCAAACGAATTTGCTGGCATTGAATGCCGCCGTAGAAGCCGCGCGCGCGGGAGAACAGGGCCGCGGGTTTGCTGTCGTCGCCGGCGAAGTGCGCAACCTGGCCCAACGGTCGGCCACCGCAGCCAAGGAGATCAAGACGTTGATCCAGGAAAGCGTGCAACGGGTACAGGATGGAACCGAACTGGTCAATCAATCCGGCAAAGTGCTGGACGAGATTGTCACGTCGGTCAAGCGTGTCTCGGATATTGTCGGAGAAATTACCGCGGCTAGCCAGGAACAGGCCACGGGAATCGATCAGGTCAATAAGGCTATTCTCGAGATGGACAAGACCACGCAACAGAATGCGGCTCTGGTGGAAGAAGCGACGGCTGCGAGCGAATCGATGAAGAAACAGTCCGAATACCTGTTAGAACAGGTGCAGTTCTTTCAGTTGGAGGCGCCACAAACGCTTGGCAGCCAGACGGCCAAAGCGACGGCCGTGGCCGCGCCTGCAGCAAAGGCGGCGTCTCCCTCGTCGCAGGCCATTCATTCAACCGCCAAGACGACAGAGAACAGCCCTGACTCACTCGCTGCAGTCGGCGCCGGAAAAGGCGCAGAGCGCAACGGACATAGCAAAGTTGCGCCAACGGCGGAGCAGTTCGAAGAGTTTTAACTCCTCGGCCCAGCGCTCCGGAGGTTTTCGCCGCCGGAGCGCCGTACCATTGACCTCCTCATCACTCTTACACCGAAGATAAGGTCGCCATGGCGCTTGAAGACACACTGACGGGACCGGTCTTCGACCGTTTCCGCGACCTCGTCTATACGAAAGCCGGCATTGCGCTCGGGTCCACGAAGAAGTCTCTCCTCGTGTCCCGCCTTGCCAAACGCGCCAAAGATTGCGGCTGCCAAAGTTTCCAAGACTATTACGACGCCGTGACCCAAGCGACCGATGGAGAAGAGTTCCTGAAGATGTTGGATTGCATCACGACCAATAAAACGGACTTCTTTCGAGAGCCGGTTCATTTTTCTTTTCTGCGGGATGTGATACTCGCGTCCATGGAAACCGAACGGAGGCTAAACGTCTGGTCGGCGGCCTGTTCGTCGGGAGAGGAACCGTATTCGATCGCCATGACAATTACCGATACGATTAAGCAAGCCGATCGATGGGATTGGCGAATTCTCGCGTCCGACATTTCGACCCGCGTACTGACTCAGGCTAAGTCCGGCCGGTATGAGATGGATCGCGTCGAGCGATTGCCGTCGGATGCCTTGCATCGCCATTTTCTGAAGGGAAGCGGCTCTGCGAAGGGGACCGTCAAAGTGAAACCGACACTGGCTGATCATATTGCCTTTCGAAGGATTAACTTGATGGATGAGGTCTATCCCATCAAAACGCAACTCGACGTCATCTTCTGCCGGAATGTCATGATTTACTTTGATCGGGCGACACAGGAGTCGGTCCTGCGAAAGTTTTTTCGTTATTTGAAGGTTGGTGGATATCTCTTTGTCGGCCATTCCGAGTCCCTTCAGTGGGTCCCGAATCCCTTTACCTATGTCGCGCCCACCATTTATCAAAAAGGTTGATGCGTCGTGGGAGAGGACGAGTTCGCGCATATTCAACGCAAGCGTGACGATCGTTTCGGACATGACGTGGCCATCCTGTTGCCGGGAGATTATTGTGCCAGCCGGGAGGCGATGGTGATGTACACGATGCTCGGTTCGTGTGTCTCAGCGTGTATCCGTGATCCGCTCATGGGTATTGGCGGTATGAATCACTTCTTGCTGCCGGAGCCCGGGCAGCCGCCGTGTGACACGGAGGGTGGTCCACTCTCTCGCTACGGACAGTACGCCATGGAGCATCTCATTGACTGGCTGGTTCGGCATGGCGGATCACAAGACCGGTTGGAGGTGAAGCTCTTCGGTGGCGCGCGCTTGCACGACAAGATGAGTGATGTGGGCCGGCGTAACATCGAATGGATTTTAGAGTTTTGTCAGCGGTCTCATTTGAAGCCTGTGATATCGGATCTAGGTCGCTCTCATGCTCGCGGTATTTACTATTTCACGCAGAGCGGGCGGGTCCTGCTCCGGCGGGTGCCTTCCGATGAAGGAGCCCGGCACCAATAAGGAGGATAAACGACACGATGCGTAAGGTTCGTGTGCTGATTGTTGATGACTCCGCGCTGATCCGGCAATTGCTCACCGAGCTGCTCAGCACCGACCCTGACATTGAGGTCGTCGGCACGGCCTGCGACCCCTTTGTTGCCCGCCAGCGCATTAAAGAATTACACCCCGACGTGCTCACGTTGGATGTGGAAATGCCGAAAATGGACGGCTTGACGTTTTTGGAAAAGCTCATGACGGGCCATCCCATGCCGGTGGTCATGGTCAGTTCGCTGACGGAGGCGGGATGCCAAACGACCTTGAAGGCGCTCGAATTGGGTGCGGTGGATTTCTTTACCAAACCGAAGATCGATTTACGCGATGAAATCTCTGAGCGGGCGGAAGAATTAGTCGGCAAGGTGAAGATGGCGATGCAGGCCCGTGTGCGACCTTTAAGTCAGAGTCGTATGGAAGATGTGAAGAGTCGCACCCCGGTCTTACGTACCGCCATGCTGAAGACGACGGATAAAATACTCGGCATCGGGGCGTCCACCGGCGGGACCGAAGCCATCCGTTCAGTCCTCCAGCAAATGCCGGCCGATGCGCCGCCCATTCTCATCACGCAGCACATGCCTGAACGGTTCACCAAGGCATTTGCCGATCGCCTCAATTCGCTCTGCGAGATTCTGGTGAAGGAAGCCTGTGACGGCGATAGCGTCCTGCCCGGCCAAGCCCTTGTCGCTCCCGGAAACTATCACATGGAGCTGATACGGAGTGGTGCTCGATATCAGGTTCACATCACGCAGGGGCCACCGGTCAATCGACACCGGCCCTCGGTGGACGTCATGTTTCATTCTATTGCCCAGATAGCCGGTTCGAATGCCCTTGGTGTTATTTTGACCGGCATGGGCGGCGATGGCGCTCAGGGACTTCTGGCCATGAGACAAGCCGGTGCAGCGACAGTGGCACAGGACGAAGCCACGTGTGTCGTCTTCGGGATGCCGAAGGAAGCCATTAAGGCAGGCGCCGTCGATAGGATCGTTCCCCTCCATCATATTCCGACCGCTCTTCTGACAATGTTGACGTGAGTCGCGCTAGACCTGGCGTCTTCGCCTCTCCGGGCGTGAGCTTGCCTTTGACTCCGCCGTAATCTCCGACCGATCTGATTGTTCCGCCACCAGAAGGCGAGTCTGTATCCAGACGGCAGCCTTTGCCTCATTATTCGGCAGATGTTGCCCTAGACCACCCAGAGGGCAGAGCTTTATGTGCCAAGATGGGCGCCTTGTGTTGGAATATCAAAAGCCTATTACGCTCTCCTCCTAGGGCATACCCCTTGCTTGACGGGTGAAGACATAGATGAAATCACGCCCAGGCTCAGGTGATGTCCACGCCGAGCACTACACCTGGCGAAAAAGGCACATCCCCATG
>DATEPO010000436.1:0-9275 GCA_035273145.1 Nitrospiraceae bacterium | reverse complement strand
GCCACGGGTACGAAACCGACGCTGGTGACTCGGGCGGGGATCTGGATCAATCTGACGGATTGGGAGCATCGCCTTCGCACGCAACAGGAGATCGTCGCGGAACTGGCTCCCAAGCTGGCTCAAGTCCCCGGTATCTCGGCGTTCGCGATCAATCCACCGGCCTTCGAGCAAGCCGGCACAAAGGCGCCGGTCCAGTTCGTCATCGGGGCGGGGTCCTACGAGAGCCTGGAACAAGCGGTGACGCTGATGCTCGATCGGATGAAGATGTCCCCCATCATGACCAATGCGCAAAGCGATCTGAATCTCAACAAACCGGAGTTGGATATTCATGTCCATCGGAACAAAGCGGCCGACCTCGGCGTCTCGGTCGCCGATGTGGGGCGGACCCTGGAGACACTGCTGGGCGGCCGGATGGTCACGACCTTTGCGCAAGACGGACGAGATTACCCGGTCATGGTCAAGATTCTGGACCGGGATCGGGTGAAGCCGTCGGATATCGGTGCCTTGTATGTTCGAGGCAATAAGGGCGAGCTCGTGCAGTTGAACAATCTTGTGACCGTCGAGGAAACCGTCGTGCCCAGCGAGCTGTATCATACCGATAAGATGCGATCCGCGACGATCACGGCCGGATTGGCTCCCGACTATACACTCGGCGAGGCCCTCGCATTTTTGGAACACGCGGCACGGGATCTCCTCCCTCCCGGCGTGCGGGTCAGTTACGGAGGCGAGTCGAGGGAACTCAAAGAGGCGGCGGGAACACTCACGACGGCCTTTGTGCTGGCGTTTCTAGTCATCTATCTCGTGCTGGCGGCCCAGTTCGAGAGCTTCGTGCATCCCTTCATCATTCTCTTTTCCGTTCCGCCGGCTGTGGTCGGCGCCTTGCTCACGCTGATGCTATTCGGCGGATCGCTGAACCTGTACAGTCAGATTGGGCTCATTATGCTGGTTGGATTGGTCAGTAAGAATGCTATTCTTATCGTCGATTTTGCCAATCAATTGCGGACACGCGGCATGGCAGTGAGCGAGGCGGTAGTGGAGGCGTCCGCGTTGCGTCTTCGGCCGATTCTCATGACGACGTTGGCGACGATTTTAGGCGCCCTTCCCTTGGCGCTGGCCTCCGGGCCGGGCGCCGCCGGACGCCGGCAAATCGGGTACGTAATTGTGGGCGGTATGATCGTGTCTACGCTCTTCACATTGTTTATCGTGCCGTCGGTCTATCGGTGGTTGTCCTGGAAGTCTCACTCGTCTGAAATGTGTGAAGCAAGTCTTCAGTCGCCAGTAGATCATCCCCTTCCGGTGCCGGCCGAGCATGCCCTCGTTCGCTAGCCGAAGTGCTCTTTCGACCGGCCCAGACTCATAGCGGCAACAACGTTTGTTTACATCTTTCTACCCGCCGGGCTTTCGATTGAATTTCTCCATGTGTATTTATGAAACAGTAGAAATAGTAGTCTATTGTACGTAATCCAATGGCTTATTTGACATTTCCCATATTTCTTACTATATTTTTGAAGACGGTGACGTGATTCCACACTGGACTTTCCATTGAAGACTGCCGCCTGTTCTGAATGGGCATTATATAAAAGGGTGCTTGCGCAATTACGCCCGTACTGGTTTCATCTTCTCGGTATTTTTATTCTCGGCCTCCTGTCCATCCCTCTTGCGCTCCTGGCTCCGCTTCCATTAAAGATCGCCGTCGATAGCATCATTGGGACCGGCCCCTTGCCCCCATTGCTCCGGCGGCTCTCGATGGACGGCGGAGGGCCGTCATCGATCGGGCCGCTGGCGCTTGTACTCGGGCTCTCTCTCAGCATCGCGCTGTTGACGCAACTCCGCGGCTTGGCGCTGTGGTTATTATCATCGTATGCCGGGGAGCGGCTTATCTTCCAATTCCGCAATCGCCTATTCGCGCATCTGGAGTGTTTGCCTGTGGCCTATCATGAGACGCGGGGAACGGCAGATTCCCTGTATCGCCTTCAACAGGACGCCGCGGCGATTAAGAATATTCCCATCGACGGCATCATCCCCTTTGTCACGGCCTCGTGCATGTTTGTCGGGATGGTCTGTGTCATCTCCGTCATTGACTGGCAATTGGCTCTTGTGGCGCTTGCGGTGTCGCCCGTCCTCTTCATCCTGACAAGGCTGTCCGGATATCGTCTTCGATCGGCCTGGTTCGACGTGAAAAAAACCGAAGCCTCGACCATCGGCATCATTCAAGAAGTCTTCGGGGCCTTTCGTGTCGTGAGGGCGTTCGGCCAGGAGTCCCAGGAGCATGCCCGGTTTTTACAACGGGCCTATCAATGGGTACGGGACCACAATCGGGTGGCGAAAATTGGAAGCGCGTTCGATTGTTCGATTAGTCTGGTCCTTGCCTGTGGAACAGCCGCGGCCTTGTTTATCGGGGTTCGCCATGTCCAAACCGGGACGCTGACATTAGGCGAATTTCTGCTCGTCATGGCCTATCTTTCTCAACTCTATGGACCCTTGGAGACGGTGACGAAAAAGGTGGCGGAATTGCAGTCGTCCTTGGCCGGTGTCCAGCGCGCTTTTTCAGTACTCAATGAGAAGCCGGACATTATCGAACGGCCGGATGCGTTTCCGCTCCGCCGAGCTTCAGGGAGCGTCTCCTTTCAGCAAGTTTCTTTCCGCTACAACCATCACCGGCCGATCTTATGCGATGTGTCATTTACCATCTCACCCGGCACACGGGTTGGAATCATCGGGACGAGCGGGGCCGGGAAGACGACGTTGCTCAATCTGCTGACCCGCTTGTACGACCCGACCGGTGGCCGTATCTTGTTGGACGGCAAGGATCTGCGCGATTACCGACTGGCTGATTTGCGGCGGCAATATGCCATGGTGCTGCAAGAGCCGGTGTTGTTTTCCGGGACGGTGGAAGAGAATATCCGTTACGGCTCACCTCAAAGCACCTTTGACGAAGTCGTTGCCTCCGCCCGGGCCGCCCATGCGCATGAGTTCATCATGCGATTACCGAATGGGTACGGCACGGCGGTCGGGAGCCGAGGGGCGACACTCTCCGGCGGGGAGCGTCAGCGAATTTCTCTGGCCAGAGCCTTCCTTCGAGATGCGCCGATCCTCATTCTCGACGAGCCGACGAGCGCGGTCGACATGCAAACAGAAGCCTCCATTGTCGATGCCTTGGAGTCGCTCATGCAGGGCCGCACGACGTTTTTGATTACGCACCGCTTGAGCGTCTTGCGCGCCTGTGATCTGCACATGAAAATGGAAGGCGGCATCATTACCGTGATCGAACCATTGAACGTTCCATTGCTCCAGGAACCGGTACTCGTCTAACTTCACCTGCTCTCTGTCACCAACCGCTCTCAGTATTACTTACTCCAGGCGCATCACCGACTCGCCATCCCGTCCGATTCATCCAAGAGCGTTTCTGTTCGCCGTTTTCGTTCAATAAGTAAACCTTAATAGGCATCGCGTAATAAGAGAGCCGGTCTGGCTTTTACGTCAGAAGTGGACAGTCGTTCCATGCGTTCACCGATACTGAAGCCAACAGAGATCCACTACAAAGAAGGAGGCGAGCGAAGGATACACTAGGCAATAGATGAAACGAACGACCTTACGATTAGCTCGACGAAACGGTCCAATGACACAGATTGCCATCTTGAGAGCCCTTCAGCTTGGTGACCTGCTCTGCGCCGTTCCGGCATGGCGGGCTTTGCGCGCAGCTTATCCCTCTGCCCGCATCTCGCTCATCGGGTTGCCATGGGCGCGTCAATTCGTTTCTCGATTCCATCACTATCTCGATGAGTTCATTGAGTGTCCGGGATATCCTGGCCTTCCGGAGCGCGACGTGGCCACAGAATCGATTCCGTCGTTTTTGACGGAGATGCAGGCCCGACGTTTCGATCTGGTGCTGCAAATGCACGGGAGTGGGCATTACGCGAATGAACTGGCGGCGTTATTCGGCGCGCAGAACACCGCGGGATTCTTTGTGCCGGGCGAATGGTGTCCCGATTCCGATACCTTCACGCCGTACCCCGATACGCTGCCCGAAGTACATCGACATCTTCATTTAATGACGTTCCTCGGCGTGCCGTCGTTAGGCGATGACATGGAATGGCCGGTGACTCCCACGGATGAAGACGCGTTTAGGAGTCTCGAAGAGAGCCGATTGCTGATGCGCCGAGAGTATGTGTGCATTCATCCCGGAGGGCGTGGAGCGTCTCGCCGCTGGGCTCCTGAACACTTCGCCGGCATTGCCGATATGATGGCCGGGCGAGGATTCCAGGTCGTCGTGACTGGAACACAAGAAGAATCAGATTTGGCGCATGCCATGGCGCGGGGGATGCGGACGAAGGCCATCAGCATGGTCGGCCGGACGGATCTCGGAACGCTCGGTGTGTTGCTCAGTCATGCCAAGATGTTGATCGCGAACGATACCGGCGTCTCGCACGTCGCCGCAGGCTTGGGCCTGCCCAGCGTCATTATTTGCACGGACTCAGATCCGGTTCGGTGGAGTCCATTAGATCGACAGCGCCATCGTGTCTTGCTCGGAGCACACGCGAACCTTGAATCGGTGATTCGGGAGATTGACGACGTCTTGGCAGGGGAATCGGTGAAGAACGAGGTGTCGGTGTAATGGACAGGATCGCCCCACGTCTCCGCATTCTCACATGGCATGTTCATGGCAACTATCTCTACTACCTCACTCAGACACCGCATGACTTCTACCTGCCGGTGGGACGGCGGGAACATGGCTATAGCGGCCGGGCCGCCGGTTTTCCCTGGCCGGATAACGTCCACGAAGTGCCTGTCGAGCAGGTACGCGATCTCGACCTTGATTGCATTCTGTTTCAGTCTGCCCCGCATTATCTGACGGATCAGTACGAGATGCTGTCCGAGACGCAACGCCGGTTGCCGAGAGTCTATCTGGAGCATGAC
This sequence comes from Nitrospiraceae bacterium, assembly GCA_035273145.1. GTDB lineage: Bacteria > Nitrospirota > Nitrospiria > Nitrospirales > Nitrospiraceae > JAICXS01. Next base: position 4,358 of record DATEPO010000436.1, on the reverse strand, counting down.
CCTCCTCAGCAACATCCCACCAATACCCGGCATATCGTGGATGACCCGGAAGCGCTCTTAGTCCATGTCACGCCATTTAATGAACTGATGTGGGACAACGGCCGTACGCCGACGTGCGTCATCGAGCATGGCGTTCTGGTCCCCGATGATGTCCGGTACACCGGTGAGTTGAACAAGGGATTGGTCGTGGTCAATGGAATTCAACGGCGGGGCCGCAGGTTGGGATGGGATGTGTTCGAGCGGGCTCGCCGCGAGGTGCCGCTCGACTTGATCGGCATGGAATCCGCAAGCAGCGGAGGAGTAGGCGAAATTTCTCATGAGGATCTTCCTCGCTTCATGTGTCGTTACCGCTTCGTGTTCAATCCGATTCGGTACACCAGCCTCGGCCTCGCGATCTGCGAAGCGATGAGCCTCGGCATCCCGATTCTGGGATTGGCCACGACCGAAATGGTCACCGCGGTGACGAACAACGTCAACGGATACGTGGATACCAATATTAACGTGCTCATCCAGCGCATGCGACAACTCTTGGCGCATCCGCAAGACGCGCATCGGCTCAGTGAACATGCCCGCGAGATCGGACGTGCTCGATTCGGAATTGGCCGCTTCGCCGCAGAGTGGGACCGAACGTTGAGGGATGCGGTGCGGCAGCGTGCAGACAGGCTCAGTGCGCAGTGGAAACCGGAGGAAACGGCGGTTGCGACAGCGGCGGGAGAGCTGCGATGACCAAGCAAATCGCGCTGATCAGCGAACATGCGTCACCGCTCAGCCTTTTGGGCGGAGTGGATTGCGGGGGCCAAAACCTCTATGTCGGACAAGTCGCCAAATTGCTGGCCGGCATGGGATACGACGTCGATGTATTCACGCGGCGCGACAGTGAGGTGCTGCCCGAAACGGTCGAATGGGTGAACGGGGTGCGGATTGTCCATGTGCCCGCCGGCCCGCCATCCTTTGTTCGAAAGGAAGAGCTCCTGCCTTACATGCAGGAGTTTACCGACTATGTCTTGAAGTTCTGCCGCTGCCAGCGAAAAGCCTATGATCTGATTCATGCCAATTTTTGGATGTCGGGATTGGTGGCGGCCGAAGTGAAGCGCGTTCTTGGGACCCCGTTCGTCATTACGTTTCATGCGCTGGGCCGGGTCAGGCGGCAACATCAGCGGCAGGCGGACCAGTTCCCGGATGCCAGGTTCGACATTGAAGACCGTATTGTCGCCGAAGCCGATCATATCATCGCCGAAGCGCCGCAGGACGAAGAAGACTTGATCCAACTCTACAACGCGGACCCATCGAAAATTACGATTATTCCATGCGGGTTCGACCCGACGGAGCTGTGGCCCATCAGCAAACCCTTAGCGCGCATCTCACTCGGTCTGCCGCTGGACACCCGAGTCATCCTCCATGTCGGCCGCATGGTCCCGCGTAAAGGCATCGAGACTGTGATTCGAGGTTTCGCATGTCTGCTGAAAGATCATCATATCGCGGCCACGCTGCTGATCGTGGGAGGCGAGACGGATGACGCCGATCCCAGCACGACACCTGAGATCGCGCGTCTGCAAGAGATTGCGCGAGAAGAGGGTGTCGGAGAACATGTGACGTTCTTTGGCCGGCGCGGCCGCGACACGCTGAAGTACTACTACAGCGCCGCCGATGTGTTCGTCACGACGCCCTGGTACGAGCCGTTCGGCATCACGCCGGTCGAGTCGATGGCATGCGGGACGCCGGTGATCGGCTCCAATGTGGGCGGCATCAAATTCACCGTGCGCGACAGCGAAACCGGGTACGTCGTTCCGCCGAATAATCCGAAGGCGTTGGCGGAAAAAATATCGCACCTCTACGCCCATCCCAAGCTGTTGACGCTGTTCAGCCGCCAGGCGATTCAGCGTGCGAACGACTTGTTCACGTGGCAGAAGGTCACCAAGGCGCTCTCCGCTCTATACGAGAACGTCCTCGTGGCGAATCAACCGGAGCCGTGTCACGGCCCGGATCAGCTTGTGGCGGTCGATCATGGCTTCAACAGCGCGATGGAGACGCTGCAAGAGTCGCATCGCCGACTTCGCACGCCGACGCTGGAGGCGGTCCAGATGCTCGCGACGTGTTTTGCCGACGGTGGAAAAGTGTTGATTTGTGCCGATGGGCCGAGCGCCGCCGATGCCGACTATCTGGCCGCCTCGTTTGTCACGCGGTTGCAATCCCCCGACCGGCCGGGGCTCCCCGCTCTTTCCTTGAACGCGGTCGGCGATTCGTTGCGATCGGCGACGGCATCGGACTCCGCGTTAGCGCGTCAGGTCGAGACGTTTGGTCAAGCGGACGATGTGCTGATCGGGATCAGTACGCAAGGCGTGTCGCCGTCGCTGGCCCATGCTTTTAAGGCGGCGCAGCGTCGCGGGTTGCGCTCCATCGCGCTGCTGGCCGCGCATGCCGTGGACAGCCGCAGACTGGCGGACCTTATGCTGATGGTCCCATCGTCGAACCGCCAGTCAGTCGAGGAAGTCCATCTCATCTTGATGCATGTCCTGTGTGGATTGGTGGACGAGCGTCTGGCGTCCGACGTTCGACAGGTGAAAAATGGCCGCACGGTCCGCACCGTGTGGGAATTACCGCGACGCCGACGAACGGGCGCAGCCCGAGCGGCGCGCAAGTAGGAGGGACGATGGAACTGACAAATACCGTGGCGGTAATCACAGGGGGAGCGCAGGGGCTGGGTGAAGCCATCTGTCGCACGCTGGGTGAAGCGAAGGCCAACGTCATTGTAATGGATCTCCGGCGGGATGCCGCCGAAGCGCTCGTGAAAAAGCTGACCGAGGACGGAATACACGCTACGGCACTGGCGGCGGATGTCGGGCAGGAGACGCAGGTCGAAGCCGGTATTCGCCGAATCATGGACTCGTTCGGCCGCATCGATATTCTGGTCAACAATGCCGCCATCGATAAAACCGTCTCCATCGAAGAGTTAACGGTTCAAGAGTGGGATGGCGTGCTGACGACCAATTTGAAAGGACCGTTCGTTCTGTCCAAATGCGTCTTGCCGATCATGAAGCGGCAACGAAGCGGGCACATCGTCAACATCGTCTCGACCGCCGCAAAACGAGCATGGGCCAATGCTTCGGCATACCACGCCAGCAAGTGGGGACTGCTCGGCTTCAGCCATGCGCTGCACGTGGAAGCGCGGCCCCATCATGTGAAAGTCACGGCCGTGGTGAGCGGCGGCATGCGGACGCCATTCTTACTGGACCGGTTTCCGGACATCGACATCAGCACCTTGCAGGATCCTCGCAACGTTGCCGAGACGATTCGCTGCATTCTGCAACTGCCGCCGGAGACCGCCGTGCCGGAGATCATGGTCATGCCGATGAAGGAAACGAGCTGGCCGTAAAGCAATGCAAAATGTAACGGCGCCATAATTCTTAATGCTAAAGTTTGCGCGTTATGAAACAAGCAGTTTTCCTGGATAAGGACGGGACGCTCATCGAAGATGTTCCCTACAACTGTGACGGACGCCTCATTCGCTTGATGCCCGGCGTGGGCGATGGCTTGCGGCGGCTTCAGGCTGCCGGGTATACGCTGATCGTCGTGTCGAATCAACCGGGAGTGGCTCACGGATTCTTTTCCACCGACGCACTCGGACAGGTCGAAACGACACTCGGCGCGATTCTGGAGGGTGAACGTGTTCGCTTGGACGGCTTCTATTACTGTCCTCATCATCCCGAAGGACGTGTACCGGCTTATGCCACCGCGTGCGACTGCCGAAAACCGTCTCCCGGCCTATTGATTCAAGCGGCGTCCGATTACGCCATTGAACTGCATGCATCATGGATGATCGGCGATATCCTTCACGATGTCGAGGCGGGCCGCCGCGCGGGATGCCGAACAATCCTGATCGACAATGGCCATGAAACAGAATGGCATCTGGGTGCTTACCGCTGCCCGGATGCGACGGCCGCAGACCTCGCTTCGGCGGCGGACATCATTCTCGCTCAAGAGAGCGGGACAGCGATTTTAAAAATGGACGGCATGATGGCTCGTTCGCATAGGGCTTCCTATGAGTGTTAGTCAGGAACGAATGTCACACGCATCATGGACGGACGCCGAACGGATTCTCTGCGTGCGCCTGGACACGCTTGGCGATGTGCTGATGACGACGCCGGCGATCCGAGCCCTGAAGCATGCGTCGCCTGGGCGCCGCATCACGCTCATGACGTCCGCGTCGGGTGCCGCTGCGGGGCGCTTGATTCCCGAGGTCAACGAAGTCCTGATTTACGATGCGCCGTGGATGAAGGCGGGAAGCAGCCATGTGGGCGCGGGACCGGATCTCGACATGGTGGAGCATCTCCGCCGGGCAGCATTCGACGCGGCCGTCA
>DATEPO010000435.1:0-8789 GCA_035273145.1 Nitrospiraceae bacterium | reverse complement strand
CGACATATCCTCCAATTCCTTCACGGGATCCCAACGGATAAGATTCATACCGCACCTCCTTATCTAGATCTAGGGTTCCCCCTGTTCACTAGATAAGTAATGCCGTCTTGAGGCGGGTCAAGACCCGAATCGGACTAACGAACCAGGACTGCGGTGAAGGCCCGGCCGGCTTCTTCAATATCCTCGCGGCTGATATTCAAATGCGTCACGGCGCGAAAGCGGCGTCCCCCAATCGTGTTGATCAGGACCCCTTGTTGCTTCAAGGCCGCCACAATCTCGGCCGGCGTCCGGCCGGCATCCTGAACCTCAAACACGATGATATTGGTTTCCACCTGTGCCGGATTCAACGTGACGGACGGGATTTTGTGAAGGATCTGTGCAAGGCGCGTCGCGTGCTCGTGGTCGTCTGCGAGCCGCGCGATATTGTGCTCCAGCGCGTAGACCCCCGCGGCGGCTAGGATACCGGCTTGGCGCATCGCGCCGCCGTACATTCGGCGGAACCGACGTAGCTTATCGAGCAGGGTCAAATCATCTGTGGCAATGAGCGATCCAACGGGCGCCCCGAGTCCCTTCGAGAGACAGACGGAGACCGTGTCGAAATGTCGGGCATAGTCGGCGGCCGATACACCGGTGGCTACCACTGCATTGAAGAGACGGGCGCCGTCCAAATGCATCGGGATGCCGTGGCGCTGCGCGACCGATCGGATCGCTTCGATCGCGGCAAGCGGGTAGATCGCGCCGCCGCCGCTGTTGTGGGTGTTCTCCAGACAGATCAACGCTGTGGGAATCGTATGCGGATCCTTCGGACGGATGGCGGCCTCAATCTGCTCGGCTGTGAGCAAGCCGCGTTCGCCACGCACCCAATGAAGCTGCACGCCCGATAACGCCGCAGCCGCTCCCTGTTCATACCGCACGACGTGGGCTGTGCTCTCGACAATCACTTCTTGGCCGGGCTGAGTCTGTCCACGGATCGAGAGTTGATTGGCCATTGTGCCGGAGGGAACGAAGAGGGCGGCTGTTTTGCCCAGCAGACGGGCCAGCATGTCTTGTAACCGATTGACGGTCGGGTCTTCGCCATAGACATCGTCGCCGACCGGTGCACATGCCATGACGTCCCGCATCGCCTGGGACGGCTTCGTCACGGTGTCGCTGCGGAGATCAATCATCAGTCATGTTCCAATTTCCGCGCATCCTCGAATCGGAACCCTTGCCAATTGAGCACGGGGTAGACCGAGAAGATCGGCGTATTGTACGGCACGACGGCCGTATCCACGCCGGGAAGCAATTGCAAGTGCATGTTGACGAAATTGAAGCTCAGGCCGTCCTGCCAAGGGCGATGAGACGACGGCGCGTACGCCTGGATCTTTTCCGTCGCATAGGTGCGGGTGAGCAAGCCCGCGGCTCCTTCGAGGCCGTACTCATGAAGGTCGGGCGAGCCTTGGATCAGCAAGGAGACGAACGAGGCGTCGAACCACACTTTGAAATTGCACACGATCTGCACGTACGGCCCCAACGTGTTGATGCCGTCTAGGAACGCTCGGGCGAGGCCGATGTCTTGCGGGACGTCATCCGGAACGGGTCGTTCTACGCGCCCTAGGTCTGGTTCTTTCACTGGAGAGGCCGAGACGAACAGCAAGTTGGGATCGTCCATCGATACATCCAACACCTGATCATCGTAGTAACTGATCAGCTTGCCGAGATCGTACCGGAGCGGGAAGGAGTAGCCCATCTTGGCGTACCAGATGCGCAAGCCGGCCTCCAGCGGATCGTCGGGCCGCCGGCTGATTTTGAGATCGAACGGCAGCATGAGATGCAGCGCGCCGGTGCGCGCGCTCATAAACGGGGCGCAGGCGCCCGCAAATTCTTTGTGGACGCTCGGATTCTCCGGTTCGAATTTTCGTGAAGGGCCGGTGAAGTGCTGTGCCGTCTTGGCATCCTTGGTCAACTTAAACTTCTGCTGGTAGTAAGATGATGCGCGTTTTTGTGCCGTGCTGAGAAAGTAATCGGGAAGGTCGGTCTCGACAATAAGGTGTTGCTTGTCGAGAGCGGCCGGTACCGCGGTAGTACGAGTGGCCCGCATGGCCTCATTGTAGAGGTCCCATTCGACGGACGTTTTTTGAATTTCCTGTGTGAGCTGCCGCGCAAGCTCCGGATTTGCATATTGCGTACGGCGAAGAATCTGAGAGGCCTTCTGCAAGCACTCCAACTTGTGAATGTACCGTTTGGGTTCGGCCGCGAAGGCCTCGGCCGTCGCCATATAGAGATTGAACTGCTCCTCCGGAATGAGTCCCATCCGTTCAAGATCGTGCTCTTTGAGGAAGGCAAAGGCCAGCGGCCCAAATGATTCCTCTTTCCGAATGCAGAGGGTCAGCAGATAGTTGTACTGCGCGCGAGCGTCTTCCGAGGTCATGGCGGCATTCTAAGGGAATGACCGTGACAACGACAAGCCAAGGTCTTTATAATTGAATGGCCGATGTGCATGAATCAGGATGATTGGAGCGGGCCAAGGACGAGAAGAATGATCACAGTGGATGCAAACAGATAATGAGAAGCGAAGAACACCACGAGAAGGACTGACATCATGGTTGAAGTTCCAGTGAAGCTGTACATGGAAAGGGTGCTGAAAGCCGCCCGGCAAGCGACGCGTCCGATGGCACAACTCTCGACCCTGGCAAAAAACAGGATGCTGTTGGCGGTGGCCGACCGTTTGGCTGAGCGGGAAGAGGACATTGTTGAGCTCAATGAACGTGACGTCAAAGCGGCCGGCAAGAGTCTGGAAGGGGAAAGCAAGGACCGAGTCAAGGAGGCGGTCGATCGAGTCCGCCTCAAGACAGACGATCTGAAGCAGATGAGTGAGGATCTCCGGCGCATGGCCGATCTTTCCGATCCCGTCGGGGAAGTGACGTCCATGCAACAACGACCGAACGGGATGCAAGTCAGCCGGGTGCGGGCTCCCATCGGGGTCATCGGCGTCATTTCCGAATTCGGGCCCCGCGTCATGACGCAGTCCATTGCCCTGTGTCTGAAGTCCGGGAACGTCTGCGTGTACCGCGGGGGGCCTGAGTGGCTGCAAACGACGACCAAGCTGGCGGAACTGTGGAGGACTGCGGCGAAAGAGGCCGGCGTGCCGGCGGAGGGGCTGACCTTCATCGAACGGCCCGAAAAGGAAGCCGCGATTGAAATGTTCCGGCAATCAAAATGGATCGATGGGCTCATCGTCAAAGGCAATGCCTCGTTACGCAAGGCGATCGTCGAGCAAAGCCGGATCCCGATTCTCTGCCATGATTTCGGCGTGAGTGTGATGTATATCGATGCCGAGGCGGATCTTCCTCTGGCTCAGAATATCGTCGTGAATTCCAAGGTACAGCACGTCACCGCGGATAACTCAATCGATACGCTGCTGGTGCACCAGGCGACTGCGCGTCCATTGGTTCCGGCGTTGATCCGTCGGCTCCTGGATGAATTCAAGGTCGAAGTGCGGGCGTGTCCGAAGACCGTGTCGTTGATCGGGGCGCAGTCCTTTACCTCGTATAAAATTGTACAAGAGGCGACCGACGAAGATTATACGCAGCAATTTCTCTCGCCCCTGTTGGCGATTAAAGTGGTCAATACGTTTGATGAAGGGATGGATCATATTGCCCAGTACAGTCCGACACACACGGCCGCGATTGTCACGCGGGATTATGCGAATGCCATGCGATTTACGCGAGAAGTGGATGCGGCGGCCGTTGTGGTGAACGCGTCGACACGGTTGCATGACGGTGAGGAATTCGGTATGGGCGGGCAAATAGGCGTCAGCACAGGGCGGACCCATGCACGCGGCCCGATGGCGCTGGAGCAATTGACGTGTGAAAAATATGTTGTGCTGGGCACAGGACAACTGCGGCAACCGCATCCGGTGCCGGTCACGTATGAAGACGCGATCATGCTCAAACGCCCCTCGTAGGATGCTGAAAACGGCCTCCAGCTTCGTTCTCAGTCGGTCGAACCCCTCAACGTACCTTCCGGTACGCCTCGGGGTCCTCGCTTCTTGCGGCCTCGCTGAGAGATCGTTTTGAGCATCCTACACAGTTAGTTTTGTGTCCATCCAAGCTCAACACAACGCGTTTGCCGAACATCTCTCCAGGTGGGGATTGCGCCGGTTTGATTCTGACTCGGCGTATTTTCAGTGGCAGCGGGAGGCGATTCCCGCTGCGGATTTAGCCCGCCTAATGGAATTGGCTCAGCAAAAGTCTGCGCACCAACATGATGTCGCCGCCGAAGTGGCGTTTTATGATTTTTCGGTTCGGCCCGGCGTGCTGCCTGCGCTCTATAGCCAACGCTATGAGTACTATACAGCCGTAGGACCACTCGTCGCCGCTCGCATCGGCGCCGCACGAGCGGTCTTGGATTTCGGCTGTGGTCCAGGGATCTTGACGACGTTCTATGCGCGGCAATTTCCCAACGTTGACTTTCTGGGTATCGATCGGTCCGCCGCGTCCGTCTCGGTGGCGCAGGAACGTGCGGGACAGCTTGGCCTCAAAAATGTTCGATTCGAACATGGAGATGCCGATCACGCCGCCCCGAATGGTTTGTATGATGTCATTATTGCCACGCATGCCTTGTTGCAGTCCGAGCATGATCCGGGCGTCCCGAGTGCCGATTGGCGGACATTCGAACGTCCCAGAGATGCTCGTTTGCAAAGCGACTTTGAGCGACGAAGCGGTCTGGGCCCACGATTAGACTATCTGTCTTCGGTCCTCGTACCCGACGGTCGGTTGCTGGTCTTTGAAAAAACCCGCCAACTCGCCAGACGAATTCCTTTCCAGCGCGCCTTTGCCGCACGCCGCTATGCATTACTCGAGCCGCCGCTGCCAATCCGTTACACCGTGGTGGAAGAGGTGACCGAGGATGGTCCGTTCTATGTCCTTGATCGCGCACCCGGCAACACACCTCGCCATGCATGGGACGAGTCGCCTGAATCGGATAGCGACGTGACGGTCGACATCGCGCAGCTCTCTCATTCGGCCGCTAAACAAGATCAACCGCTCTACGAGAATCATTCCGCCTCTGCGCAACATGTATGGACACAATTATCCGGCCGTCGGATCGTGCATGAGACGACACGAGATGGTTCGGATGGCAGGCAAGTGCACGTCGAGCGAGGCCAGGTTCAAGGATTGTGTTATTTATTTTGCGCCAATACGTTCGATCAACGCCAATTGGTCCTGGTCAAGCCCGACCAAGCCGGGATGCTGGAAGAGTATTACCAGGAAATTATGCAGTCGATCGATGAACGGCTGGCCGGATAGCCCGTAGGGAAGGCACGCGGGCGGTCCCTTGACCTCGATGAGCGAGTCCACATAGAATGACCGATGCCGTGATTTTTTCAGGCTTTCCAAAGGGAGACCCCGCTCATGAGAGTCGAGTATTCTAAGGGCGAACGGGCAAGCCGTGAGCTGATCCAGCTTCACCGCCAAGCGTCGGAAGCGACCAGCGGACGGAAGATGAAAGTCATGTTGGTCTTCCCGCCCGATTGGTACCCGTCCGAACCCTATTTGAGTCTTCCCACGCTGACCTCCGTGCTTCGAGCAGCCGGGCATGAAGTCATTCAAAAAGACGTCAATCTGGAAATGTATGACTGGTATTTCAGCGAGGATTTCCTCAAACGAGTCCTCCGGCGGGTGCCGCAGCAACTGGATCGCTTGCGGAAACTTTCCAAGAAACGGGAGTTGGCGGACTGGGAGCGGGATGTTCAGTTGGCTCTGTGCGACTTGACGCGCGAGTACATTGCGGGATTAATCAAAAAGGCGGAGACGGCGAAGCACATCGTCAGGAGTCAGGAATTCTACGACGCCGATAAGCTGGAGTGGGCCATCAACGTGTTCCGAGAAGTGACCGGCGCCATCTCACTTGTCTATGCTCCCGCCCGTATTTGCATGCCGCCGATGGAAACCGATCTCTCGTACAAGGTGTTTGTCTCCTCAGAACTGCTCGATGCCGTCCAAGATACCCAAGTCAATGTGTACCGCGATGTCTTCGAGCACCTCTTGAAGCCGGCCATCGAGGCGGCGCGTCCGGATGTCATCGGCATTTCGATCGTGCTGCAGCAGCAATTGTTTTCCACGATGACGTTCTGTGCGCTCATTAAACAGTCTTTTCCACACATTCATGTCACCATCGGAGGCAATACCGTCACGCGATTGCGCGACGTGCTACCGGATAAACCGGAGCTGTTTGCGCTCTTCGATAGCGCGGTGATCTATGAAGGGGAGACGGCCTTCCTCCAACTCGTTGAAGCGGTGGGCGCCGGCCGTGCGCTGACGAATCTGCCGAATGTGATCTATCGCGATGCGTCAGGCATCCATACATCGCCCTTGAGCTTTGCCGAGGATATGGCGTCCTTGCCGCCGCCGGATTTTGATGGGCTTCCATTGGAAAAGTATTTCGTGCCGGAACGCATTCTGCCCTACCTGGCCACCCGAGGTTGCTATTGGGGGCGCTGCGAATTTTGCGACCATGGCGAAGGCTACACGGCCGGGTACCGCACCAAGAAAATCGATGAGGTCATGCAAGAGATCCGTGGTTTGAGAGACAAGTATCAGACGCGCCATTTTCATTTTACGGATGAGTCCTATCCGCCGGCGCTCTTTCGCAAGCTCACGCGCAAATTGATTGAGACCAAGATGGATATCGCGTGGACGACCCACATGCGGTTCGAAAAGAGCTTGCTTGATGATGCGGTGTGGAAGGATGCGGTCGATTCCGGCTGTCGCTATCTGCATTTTGGATACGAATCCGGTAATGAACGCGTGCTGAAGTTGATGGATAAGGCGACGACGACTGAGGTCATCCATCGGAGTCTCGAATTGTCGGCAGGCGTCGGCATTTGGAACCACGTCATGGGGTTCTTCGGCTTTCCCGGTGAGCGGCGGGAAGATGCGCTGGATTCGATCCGGTTTTTGGAAGACAACAAAGATCTTGTCCATTCCATTGGATTTGGAACCTTCGATTTGAGCAGGCATACGCCGGTCGCCAAGAATCCTGAAAAATTCGGGGTGACGGCCTACAAGAATCCAGAATGGGATTTAGCGCTCGATTATTATTTCACGGTCAAGGACGGCCTCAGCGTGGAAGATGCCGAACGGGTATTTGAAGAATTCGAGCGCAACCACCATCCGGGGTGGGACCTGCGCGTGTTCATCCGCGAATACATCTTCCTCTATGTGACGCGCTTCGGCACGAATCGGCTGCCCGCACTGCAGTTCAAGCCGCGCTTCGACGATTCGGTCAGTTCCATCGCTGAAAGGGTCTGCTGAGATGGAAGTCCGAGGTTCGAAGTTCGAGGTTGGAGAATAAGCCGATGTCCACTGGCCTCATTCATATCACAGGCAACACCGCCCAAAGCGGCCTCCCGAAATCGGGGCGCAAGCTGAAGACGATGCTGCTGTTCCCGCCTGAATGGGTGCCCACCGCGCCGTATTTGGCGTTGCCGAGTCTGACGGCCGTCTTACGACAGCATGGGCATCCGGTCATACAAAAAGATGTGAACATCGAAATGTATGACCTGTTCTTCACCGATACGTTTCTCATTTGGGTGAAGGCCCGCATGGGTATGCAACTGCGTGCGCTGGAGGCCAAAGAAGCAGCCGGATTGTTGACGGAACAGGAAGTGGACCAAAAGGCCGTGCTTGCACACAAGGCCGGCATCGACGTGTTCGAGTTGGCCGAGCAGGCCATGGAAGCCAAGCGCGTCACGCGCGGCCAAGACTTTTATGACGCCGACAGACTGGAATGGGCCCTCAATACGTTTCGTGAGGTGATGCAATACATCTCCGCGGCTTATTATCCCGCCTCACTCGTCTTCTATCCGATGGAAAGCAACCTCGGATATCGGCCCGGGGTCTCGCAAGAAGTGTTCGCCTGCCTCGAGGACGAACAGGTCAATGTCTATCGCGATGTCTGCCGACAACTCGTCCTGCCGGCGGTGAGCAAGGAGCGGCCCGATGTCGTCGGCGTGTCCATCGGCACGCAAATGCAATTGATGGCAGGCCTGACCTTCTGCCGGATGATCAAGGAGGCCTTCCCCGACATTCATATTACGGTCGGCGGCAATATCATCACACGGCTCCAAGAAGAGCTGCCCAAGCACGCGCGCTTCTTCACCGAGATCTTCGATACGGCGATTATGTATGAGGGCGAGCATGCCTTGCTGTGGCTCCTCGAAGCGCTTGCCGGCGATCGCGCCATCGCGTCGATCCCGAATCTGATCTACCGGGATGCAGGCGGTATTCATGTGCATCCGGAGATTCACACGGAAAAGATGGCCTCCTTGCCGCTACCGGATTTTGAAGGATTCCCCCTGGACAGCTATTTTGTGCCGGTTCGGATTCTGCCGTATCTGGCGACCCGTGGGTGCTACTGGGGTCGGTGCACCTTTTGCGATCATGGCCAGGGCTACTTCGATCAATATCGCGGCTTGACCGCTCCGCAAGTGGTGCAACAGGTCACCGCGCTTAAAGAGAAGTATCACGCCGAACACTTTCTATTTGCCGATGAATCCTATCCGCCGGCGTTGCTGAAAAAAGTGGTGCCGCTCTTGCTCAATCAGCAGGTCGGTATCAAATGGACGACGCTCATTCGATTCGAGGAAAGTCTGCAAGACCCGGTCTTTTGGCGAGACGTCAAGGCATCCGGCTGCTGTACGCTCTATTATGGAATGGAGTCGGCCAACGAACGGGTGTTGAATTTAATGGACAAACACGTGAAGAAACCGGTCATCGCAAATAATCTCAAGCTCGCCTCCGAGG
>DATEPO010000434.1:0-12719 GCA_035273145.1 Nitrospiraceae bacterium | reverse complement strand
TACCCCGCCAACGATAATCTCATGGAATTGCTGATCTGCGTCGATGCACTTCGGCGCGCATCGGCCGAGCGGATCACCGCCGTGCTGCCTTATTTCGGCTATGCGCGTCAGGACCGGAAGGATCAGCCGCGCGTGCCCATTTCCGCGAAACTCATTGCCGATTTGATTACGACGGCGGGCGCCGACCGAGTGCTGACGATGGATCTGCATGCCGGGCAAATTCAAGGCTTCTTTAACATTCCCGTCGATCATCTGTATGCGACGCCCGTGCTGCTGGACTACATCAGTAAAGCGGGGGGGAAGGATGTGGTCGTGGTGTCTCCCGATGCCGGCGGGGTGGAACGCGCCCGAGCGTTTGCGAAGCGGCTGCAGGCAAATTTGGCCATTATCGATAAGCGTCGGGAAGGTCCAAATCAAACACAGATCATGAATATCATCGGCGATGTGGAAGGCCGAAGCGCATTATTATTAGACGACATGATTGATACGGCCGGCACGATTGTACAGGGCGCTCAGGCTTGTGCGAACAAGGGAGCCACGCGAGTATGGGCCGGGTGTACCCATCCAGTTCTATCCGGTCCCGCATTGGAACGCATTCAAGCCTCCTGCCTGGAGGAAATTGTGGTGACCAATACCATCCCGCTCAATGGAAAAGAACAACGCTGTCCCAAGCTTCGAGTCCTATCTGTTGCCCCATTGTTAGGAGAAGCGATCACGAGAATTCATGAGGAAGAATCGGTCAGTTCGCTATTTGCGTAGCGTCCCGCCCTATCGTCTTGATCATCCATCATCGGCCAACGCTTCAAGACCAGTCAGGTCCTGAACTTAAATACCAGTGAGCCGGTGAACATAGTACAGTGAAAGGAAGATACCATGAGATTTGACATGACAGGCGAGATGAGAGAGCGAGCCGGCAAAGGCGTGGCGCGGCAACTGAGACGGCAGGGAAAAATTCCTGCCGTGCTCTACGGGCAAGAAGAATGTCTGTTGCTGACCTTAGATCCCGACGGAGTCCGAAAAATCCTGCGTTCTCATGCCGCCGGCACAGCGCTGGTTTCTCTGACCGTTACCGGCGCTAACGACAAAACCAACCGCACGGCTTTGCTGCGGGATTATCAGGTCGATCCCGTGAGCGGCCAAATTCTGCATGCCGATCTGTTTGAGATTTCCATGGATAAACCGATTAGGGTCAAGGTCCCTGTGAGCCTGACGGGGGGCGTCCCGCATGGTGTCAAAGAAGGGGGCATTCTCCATCACAATTTGCGTCAACTGAACATCGAATGTTTGCCGTCCGCCTTACCGGATCACATTGAAGTCGATGCATCTCAGATTGGGATCGCGCAAGGTATTCACGTGCGGGAGCTGGCTCACCGTGAAGGCGTTCGATTTCTCGACGAGGGAGACCAAATGGTCGTGAGTGTCGCGGCGCCGATGTCGGACGCCAAACTCGAAGCGCTGCTCACCAGCGGAGTGGCCGGAGAGGAAGGAAAAGAGCCTGAGCTCCTCGCCAAGGGTAAAGAAGGCGAAGCAGCAGCGGCTCCTGCGGCCGGTGAGGTCAAAGGTGAGACCAAGGCAGCCGGCGCTCCAAAAGCCGAGAAAAAAGAAGCTAAGGAGGAGAAGAAGAAGTAAGCTTGCGATTGATCGTCGGCTTAGGCAATCCTGGTCGGCCGTATGCCCCCACTCGACATAATGTAGGTGTGATGGCGTTGGAGCGGGCGGCCGCTCGTTGGAGCATTGCTCTTCGAGAAATCGGATCGGCCCGCAGAGGCCAAGGTGTCTTCAGTCATCTCGATATCACGTTAGCCCAGCCTCTGGCCTGGATGAATCAAAACGGACCGGTGGTACAAGCACTGGTCACGGAGCTGCGGCTCACGCCACACGATCTCATTGTCATCCACGACGATGTCGATTTGCCGGTGGGCCGCCTGCGGATCAAGCGCTCAGGCGGCTCAGGCGGCCATAACGGCATTCGGTCCGTTCAAGCGGCGCTTGTCTCTCAAGAGTTTTGCCGACTCAAAATTGGAGTCGGCCGGCCGGCTCCCGGAGAAGAGACGGCGGACTATGTGCTCTCGTCGTTTCGTAAGGATGAACGTGACATCGTGGAGTACGCATTGGATCATGCCGTGCTGGCATTGGAGTCCTGTCTGTCGGAAGGTATCGAGAAGGCCATGAACCGTTTTAATGTGCACGACGAACAGGGAGCGAAATAGTTCAGGATGGGATTGTGTTGCGGCATGATCGGATTGCCCAATGTCGGCAAGACAACGGTCTTTAACGCCTTAGTCGGAGCAGGGGCCGTGGCGGCGAATTATCCTTTTTCAACGGTGGAGACGAATGTTGGGATTGCCTCCGTGCCTGACCCGCGATTGACGAAGCTGACCGAATTATTCAAGTCGAAGAAGACGACTCCGAGCACGTTGGAAGTGCGCGACATCGCCGGGCTGGTGGAAGGCGCCAGTAAAGGCGAAGGCCTCGGCAATCAGTTCCTGGGACAGATTCGCGAGGTCGATGCATTGATCCACGTGGTCCGCTGTTTCCAAGGCACCGATGTGGTCCATGTGAGTGGAGGGGTCGATCCGCTACGCGACATTGAGACGATAGAGACGGAATTGATGCTGGCAGATTTAGAGACGTTGACTCGTCGCAAGGAACGAGCCGAAAAGCGCATCAAGTCAGGGGACCCCAAGGCGGCCAAAGAGGGTACCTTGCTCCAGCGGCTCATCGATTTATTGGACAAAGGCGAATGGTTGGCTACTGTGCCTTTCACGCCGGATGAGCGCGTGATCTTGAACGAGAGTCAATTATTAACGGTTAAACCCGTATTGTTTGTCGCCAACATCTCCGAAGAGGCCGAGGCCGATGAACCGCTGGTGACCAAGGTTAGGGATTTTGCCGCAAAGCGCGGGGCGCGGGTCGTGACTATCTGCGGCCAGCTCGAAGCGGAATTATCGACGCTGCCCGAAAGCGAACGAGCCGACTATTTGAAGGAGATGGGACTCGCGGAATCCGGGCTCGTGCGCCTCGCACGGGAAGCTTATGCGCTGCTTCACCTGATTACGTTTTTCACAGCGGGGGAAACCGAGTCCCGTGCGTGGCCGCTCCGAGAAGGACTCACCGCGCCACAGGCCGCAGGCAAGATTCACTCGGACATGGAACGCGGCTTCATCCGCGCCGAAGTCTATCATTACGACGACCTCATCGCCTGTGGCTCCGAAGCGCGCGTACGGGAAAAAGGCTTCTTCAGACTAGAGGGCAAGGAATACGTGATCAAGGAAGGCGATATCGTCTACTTCCGCTTCAACGTCTAACAGGATGCTGAAAAAGGCTCTCAACTGCGTTCTCGGGGAGAAATAATCTTCAACGTGCCCCAGAGGGTACGTCTTCAGATTTTTTCTCCCCTGCGGCCTTGTTTGGAAAGGCCGTTTTGAGCATCCTGTCGCTCACGACATCTGAAAGGTCTGAATAGTACTATTGTGAGCGTTCGACTATCAGCGGTGGTGAGATATGGAGAAAAGCATGTTACTCGACGGTAAAAAGGGGCTGATCATCGGTGTGGCGAATAAGCACAGTATCGCGTGGGCCATTGCCCAGGCGGCAGTGCGCGAAGGGGCCCAGCTCCTGTTCAACTATCAAAACGATCGGTTACGCGAAAATGTTGAGGAACTGGCCGGAACGATTCCGAAGGCCAAAGCATTTCCCTGCGATGTGGGAGAGGATGCGCAAATCGATGCGTTGATGAAGCATGTCGAGAAGGAGTTCGGCCACCTCGACTTTCTCGTGCATTCGGTGGCATTCGCGCCACGCGAGGAACTGACCGGGTCATTCCTCAATACGACTCGGGCCGGATTTGCAACCGCTCTCGATGTCAGCGCCTATTCCCTGGTCGCCGTCACGAGAGCCGCAGTTCCTTTGATGTCCGAAGGAGGCGCGATTGCCACGCTGACGTATTTGGGCAGTGAGCGGGTGGTGCCGCATTATAATGTGATGGGTGTCGCTAAGGCCGCGCTGGAATCGACGGTCCGTTATCTTGCGTCTGATCTTGGCCCCAAAAATATCCGCGTCAATGCCATTTCCGCCGGTCCTATTAAGACGCTTGCCGCACGAGGTGTGTCAGGGATCAGCAAGATGGTTGAGCATCACAAGGAGGTCGCTCCGCTTCGTCGGGCTACGGAGCAAGGAGAAGTCGGTGATACCGCGCTCTTTCTGATCAGCTCGCTCGGAAGAGGGATCACGGGCGAAGTGATCTATGTCGACGGCGGCTATCATATCCTCGGATCTTTGGCGGCTATGGAGTAAGCCTAGCTCAGATTCAAATAGCCGTTTATTGACACGTTCCGAAACCCTATGATAGCTTCTGACGCTCGCTTTATGTGAAGCGTCCTCGATCGTAACCGAAATCGAGATCAATCTATTCCTCGCTCCAAGTTTGGTCTTGGGGCCATTGTCCAGGAGGTTCTGCATGCAGCTCTACGAATCCATCTTTATTGTCCGCCCTTCGTTGTCCGACGAAGACACTACCAAACTGATCGACAAACTCAAAGGCGTGGTCGAGAAGTCCGGCACCGTCTTGAAATTCGAAAACTGGGGCAAGAAAAAACTCGCCTATGAAGTGAAGCGCGAGCGAAAAGGGACGTTCGTCTATTTGAATTTCCAATCCAAAGGCGATCTTATCAGCGAGCTTGAGCGATCCTATCGCTTGGAAGATTCAGTCATTAAGTTCTTGACCGTGCGCATGGAGCAACCCACGGCCCCAGCATCCACCAGCGAGGTGCCAGACCATGACAGGGTTCAATAAGGTCGTTTTGATCGGCAACTTAACCAGAAACCCGGAAGTCCGCTATACGCCGAATGGCACGCCGGTCACCAGCTTCGGCTTGGCAATTAATCGGCGGTTTCGGCAAGCGGAGGATTTGCGGGAAGAGGTTTGTTATATCGATATTGTCGTGTTCGGGAAGCAAGCCGAGCATTGCGGCCAATATCTGAGCAAAGGCAATGGGGTGATCGTCGACGGACGGCTTCAGCAGCGGCGCTGGGAAACAGACGACGGACAGAAGCGCAGCAAGCATGAGGTAGTGGCTCAAAACATTACCTTCCTGCCGAAGCGTCCCGACACAGCGACTGAGTCGACACACACTGAAGACCCACAATACGAATATGAGGAGCCGGCATAATGGATGAGAGAGGGGATCGCGGAACAGGCGGGAGTGGAAGCGCAAGCGGCGGCGGCAGTGGAAGGTTTTTTCAGCGAAGGCGTGTCTGCCGGTTCTGCTATGAAAAGATCCCGATCGATTTTAAGGATGTGGGATTGCTGCGGAACTTTTTAACCGAACGGGGTCGGATCGTCCCTCGGAGGATTTCCGGCAACTGTATGCCGCACCAACGTGAGCTGACAGTGGCCATCAAGCGCGCGAGGACCATTGCCATCCTGGCATTTGCCGAAGAGCGATAAAAGTGATAGCTGAGCGATGGAGCGATAGCATGGACGTGTGTCGATGATTGGGAACATCACCGGAGTCATGACCGTGGCGAAGCTGAGCGTTCAGGTGACGGATATTCCAGAAGAGGGACTCGATCTCGCGGATGAGGTTGAGCCGGACGAGATCGATTTGTTGCCTGAGGACGCTCAGGTCAGTGGACCGCTCGCTCTCTCGGCCCGTCTGACGAATACCGGGGACCATGTTTACGTCGAGGGCGTGATCGATGGGTCGTTTACGCGAGAATGTGTTCGATGCCTGAAGCGGTATCAGGCCTATGCTGAAGTGCCGTTTACGGCAGCCTATCGAGTGTCCGATCCCACGGCTCGAAGCCGAGGGCGAGCGACCAAGGATCACCGGCAGGAGTCCGATGAGGAACGCGGCTCCGAGGCATTCGACCAGGAGGACGATGTGTATACTTGCACGGGAGATAGGGTCGAACTGGCTGAGATGCTTCGTGAACACATTATCTTATCGACGCCGATGCAACTGTTGTGTCACGAAGAGTGCCGCGGCCTCTGTCCGGTCTGCGGTCAGGATCGAAATGAACATCCGTGTCACTGTATTGAAACGCCGCAAAAAAATCCGTTTTCCATCTTGCAAGAACGGTTGAAAAATCAACGTAAGGCCCAGTGAGTGAAAACAATGATAGCTAAAAGATAGACACTGAAGCGAGGAAGATCATGCCAAATCCAAAGCATAAAATATCACGAGCGCGTCGAGACAAACGGCGAACCCAAAAGCTGAGAGTCACACCCCCCGGCGTTTCTGTCTGCCCGCAATGTCATGAACAGAAGCTTCCCCATTACACCTGTCTGAATTGCGGGACGTACAAGGGAATGGAGATCATCGCCGTCGAAGAAAGTTGAGGATGCTGAAAAAGGCCATCAACTTCGTTCTCGCTCGTGTGTCCGCCTCAACGTAGCTCCCGCTACGCCTGGGCGTCCAAACTCCCTGCGGCCTCGTTGGCTGGCCTTTTTGAGCATCCTCTCTAGTCAACACACGAATGAATCAAATGCGCATAGCCGTTGATGCCATGGGAGGGGACCACGGTCCCGCTCCAAATGTCGAAGGGGCCTGGCAAGCCGTCACCGAATTGGGCGTGGAGGTGATTCTTGTCGGTGACGAGTCGACGCTTCGCGAACAGATGACTCGTCTGCGAATTACCGATGCACGTCTCACGATCCGCCATGCTTCTCAAGTCGTAGAGATGCATGAGTCGCCTGCCCAAATTGCCAGAAAAAAACGCGATTCCTCGATATGGGTGGCGACAGAACTCGTCAAGGCGGGTGAGGCCGATGCCGTCGTCAGTGCAGGAAATACCGGCGCCAGCATGGTTGCCTCCTTTTTTCTACTCGGCGTAATTAAAGGTGTCGAGCGCCCGGCTATTGCGACGTTATTGCCCACACTCACGGGCACGGCGATTATGTTAGATGTCGGAGCCAATGTCGATTGCGAAGCTGCACATTTAATGCAGTTTGCATTGATGGGCAACGAATACGGCAAGTATTTGTTCGGCAAACCCAATCCGCGCATCGGACTCCTCAGCATCGGCGAGGAGGATAGCAAAGGCAACGAGGTGACAAAGGAAGCGTTCGCTTTACTGAAGGCCAGCCCCATCAACTTTGTCGGAAATGTCGAGGGACGAGAGGTCTATAGCGGGGCGGCGGATGTTATTGTGTGCGACGGATTCATTGGCAATGTTGCCTTGAAGATCTCTGAGGGCGTCGCAGATACGATCAAGAAATTGCTCATGAAGGAGATTGCCAATTCGCGTCTGGGCCGGTTCGCCTATCTTTTCCTTGCGCGCCCCTTGATGCGACTGCGCCGGCGCATCGACTATGCCGAGTTCGGCGGGGCGCCGCTGTTGGGAGTCAACGGCGTCTGTATGATCTCGCATGGACGATCCTCCGCCAAGGCCATCAAAAATGCGATCGCACGCGCGAAGGGCTTGGCGGAGAGCCGGCTACATGAATTGATTCAGCGCGATATCGAAGAGAGTCTTGCCCGGCAACGAGGAGACCAACCACCATCGTTCCCATGAGAAGCAGGATCGTAGGCACCGGCGCTTATGTCCCCGATCGTGTCCTGACCAATGCCGATCTGGAGCGGATGGTGGCGACGGACGATGCCTGGATTGTTGAACGAACGGGCATTCGGGAACGGCGGATCGCGGCACCCGGCCAAGCCTGTTCGGACCTGGGTACGCGTGCCGCCCAACAAGCCTTAGCCGCGGCCGGAATTGAGCCCACCGATGTCGACCTCATTCTGGTGGCGACCTGCACGGGCGATCAACCCTTGCCGTCCACGGCGTGTCTTATTCAGACACAATTGGGCGCTCGGCGCGCCGCGGCGTGCGATCTTTCAGCCGCCTGTTGCGGATTTGTCTATGCGCTGTCGGTTGCCGATGCCTATGTCAAAACCGGTTCTCGATATGTCTTAGTCATCGGCGCGGAGGTCATGTCCGCTATTACCGATTGGACGGATCGTAGCACCTGTATTCTCTTTGGTGATGGAGCGGGTGCTGCAGTCGTGGGCCCGGCGGAAGGCCAGCGCGGCATTCTGTCCACGCATCTGCGTTCGGATGGCGGACTAGGAGAGTTGATCTGTGTGCCCGGTGGTGGGTCGACCATGCCCCCGAATGAGAAAATGCTCTCGGAAAAAGCGCAGTACCTCAAAATGAGGGGGAATGAAACGTATAAAGTAGCGATCAAGACACTGGAGGAAGTGGCTCGTGAAACCTTGTCGGCCCACGGCCTCGTCGTCAACGATATCGATCTGTATGTGCCGCATCAGGCCAACATCCGTATCCTGAAAGCCGTGGCAGAGCGGCTCCAGTTGCCGATGGAGAAAGTCTTCATGAACATCGATCGATATGGCAACACGTCTGCTGCATCGATTCCTTTGGCGCTCGACGAAGCAGTGAAGGCGGGGCGAATCAAGGAAGGCAGTCTGGTGATGATTGGGGCGTTCGGTGCAGGGCTGACGTGGGCATCCGCGCTGATCCGGTGGTAACCGGGCAGGATGCTGTAAATGACTCCAACTGCGTTCTCGCCTTGTCAACATGCTCAACGTACCCAACGGGAAGGCGCGCGTCTTGGCGCGCCTGGGCTGGCGGGTGTAATGGATGATCATTTGAGCCTCCGGCAACATCGCGGCCCGATGGACCAAAACATCTCAAAATACTATTTCTGACATCGATTTTGCTGAAAGCAGACGGCTGACTGCTGAAGGCTTTGACAAGGTTTTTCCCGTTGACATTGAGCACTGTTTTCCATCATATCTAGCCCCGATATGATGGCCGATATCGCGTTGGTTTTTCCGGGTCAAGGATCGCAGTCGGTCGGGATGGGGCGAGCCTTTTATGATGCCGTGCCGGAGGTCCGGACGGTGTATGAAGAGGCCGCAGAGATTCTCGGATATGACGTCGCCGAATTGTGCTTTGGCGGTCCGGCCGATCGGTTAAACGCCACCGAATACACCCAACCCGCGCTTCTCACGGCGAGCATCGCCGCGCTCATGGCGTTTGAGCCGGCCGGCATCCGTCCCATGGCCGTGGCTGGTCATAGTTTAGGAGAATATTCGGCTTTGGTCGCGGCAGGCGGATTGACGTTCGGTACGGCGGTTTCACTGGTCCAGAAACGAGGCCGATACATGGCGGAGGCGGTTCCATCCGGACGAGGCCTCGTCGCAGCCGTATTGGGCGTCTCGGAAGACGTGGTCAGTGCAGCATGCCGGGACGCGGCTTCAATCGGCATCGTGGCGCCGGCGAATTTTAATTGCCCCGGACAGATCGTGATCGCGGGGGATAAAGCCGCCGTCGAACGCGCGATTGAGCTGGTAAAGGCAAAAGGCTGCCGGAAAGCGATCCCTTTACCTGTCAGTGTGCCGGTCCATACCCCGTTGATGCAAGGTGCGGCGAACCGTTTGGCTCACGATGTCGATAGCGCGTCCTGGTCTGATTTGAAGATGCCGCTGATTAATAATGCCGAGGCAAAACCGTTACGTCTGGCTGCTGACCTAAAGGCTTCGGTCATTCGGCAGCTTCCCTCTCCTGTGCTGTGGGAAGAGTCTATCAAGGTGATGGAAGGTATGGGGGTGAAGACCTTTATTGAGGTCGGGCCCGGCACGGTGTTGACCGGCTTGGTGAGGCGCATAGCGCCGGAGGCGACAACGTTCAATGTGCATAATCCACAATCGTTAGAGGAGACGCTGAAGAGTCTCAAGGTCGTCACGTCATAACATGCCTAAAGCCACGGATCAATTCGGACTTGACGACGTTTGGACTTGGCTTTTCGACAGGTGAATGATATGCCACTGAAGGGAAAAGTTGCGATTGTCACGGGTGCTGCGCAGGGGATTGGACGAACCATTGCCAAGACGCTGGCTAAGGATGGAGCCGATGTGGCCGTCGCCGATATGGATCCGGGGCGGGCTCAAGAAACCGTTGAGGCGATTAAAAAACTGGGTCGCCGTACACTCAATATCAAGGCGAATGTGGCGGACTGGAACGACGTGAAAGCGATGGCCGATCATGTGCTGAAAGAATGGGGCAAGATCGATATCCTCGTGAATAACGCCGGGATTACTCGGGACGGCCTCTTAGTGCGAATGAAAGAGGAGGATTGGAACCTCGTCCTGCAAGTCAATCTGAACGGAACCTTCCACTGTACCAAAGCCGTGATGCAGCCAATGACGAAACAGCGGTATGGCCGTATTGTGAACATCGCCTCGATTGTCGGCGTGATGGGCAATGCCGGCCAAGCCAATTATGCCGCCTCGAAAGCGGCCGTGATAGGATTCACGAAGACGGTGGCGCGCGAATATGCGAGCCGGTCGGTGACCGTGAATGCGGTGGCCCCGGGATTTATCGATACGCCCATGACGCAAGGATTGTCGGCGGACGTGAAGGACCTGTTGCAAAAACAAATTCCCTTGGGCCGCCTCGGGCAGCCATCGGATGTCGCGGCAGCCGTGCGGTTTCTCGTGTCCGATGATGCCGGGTATATTACCGGTCAGGTCATTCATGTGAATGGCGGAATGCTCATGGCCTGAGCGCGAAGAGACAGATCATGATGAAAAAGAACTATTGAGGAAGGCCGCAAGGCTGGGAAGAGGAGGATGATATGGAGGAGGTGAAGAAACCCATGGCGATCGAGGATCGCGTCAAGAAAATCATTGCAGAGCAACTGGGCGTGGATGAGGACGAAGTCGTTCCGGAGGCCTCCTTTGTCGAGGACCTTGGAGCGGACTCGTTGGATACTGTTGAATTGGTCATGGCCTTTGAAGAAGAATTCGACATCGAAATTCCCGACGAAGATGCCGAGAAGATTCTGACGGTCGGCAAAGCGATGGAGTACATTAAGGAGAAGGTGTAGTCGGTCATCTATGATGGGTAGGCCTGCTGACAGACGAGTGGTGGTGACCGGGATCGGTCTGGTGACGCCACTGGGGATCGGTCTCGAAAAAACGTGGAAAGCGTTGTGCGCAGGTGAGTCCGGCATTGCGCGGATCACTCGTTTTGACCCAGCCGATTACTCCACGCAAATTGCCGGCGAAGTGAAGGATTTCGATCCGGCCGCGTTCATTGAAAAAAAAGAAATCAAGAAAATGGATCTGTTCATCCATTTTGCCGTCGGCGCCGCGCAGTTGGCAGCCGAAGACGCCGGGCTGAACGTGACGCCCGAGAACGCGGAGCGAGTCGGGGTCTATATCGGATCGGGTATCGGCGGCCTGTCCTCCATTGAGACCTATCATAAAGTTTTACAAGAGAAGGGGCCCGATCGCGTGTCGCCCTTTTTCATTCCGATGACCATTATCAATCTGGCGTCCGGGCAGGTGGCAATCCGCTTGGGCGCCAGAGGCCCGAACTCATGCGCCGTGACGGCGTGCGCCACCGGCAATAATTGTATCGGCGATGCGTTTCGCCTCATTCAGCGAGGCGATGCCGACGTCATGGTCGCCGGCGGTGCGGAAGCGGCGGTCACCCCGCTGTGCGTGGCAGGATTTGGAGCGGCCAGGGCGTTATCCAGGCGCAACGATGATCCGACCCATGCGAGCCGGCCATTCGATCGTGACCGAGACGGGTTCGTGCTCGGTGAAGGCGCCGGCGTGTTGGTGCTGGAAGAGTTAGAGGCGGCGGCGCGGCGCGGCGCCAGGATCTATGCGGAAATCGTAGGGTACGGAATGACGGCGGATGCGTATCATATCACCGCACCTCCGGATACCGGGGAAGGGGCGGTGCGTTGCATGGAACTGGCCATTCGAGATGCGGGGGTTGCGAAAGAAGACATCGGCTACATCAATGCCCATGGAACGTCTACCTTTGCCGATAAGGTCGAGACGCTGGCCATTAAACGGGTCTTCGGTGAACGGGCCTATCGCATTCCCGTGAGTTCTACCAAATCGATGACCGGCCACCTGTTGGGCGCAGCCGGTGGCATTGAAGCAGCGTTCAGCGTGTTGGCGATTCATCGAGGTCTTTTGCCGCCGACGATTAACTTGGAGCATCCCGATCCTGAATGCGATTTAGACTATGTGCCGAGGCAGGCACGTGAGACATCGGTGCACGTTGTCTTATCCAATTCCTTTGGATTCGGCGGAGTCAATGCCTGCGTGCTGTTTAAAAAGCTCGCAGCCTGATCACAACCTTCGCTCTCTGCAGCGCCGATGTCTCATTCTCCCACCAATCTCGCCGAGCAAACTATCGGACATGTGTTCCGCGATCCGACCCTTCTAGACCAAGCGCTGACCCATAAGTCTTATGTCAATGAGGCCAAGCACAAACATCTGAAACACAATGAGCGGCTCGAGTTCCTCGGCGATGCCGTCTTGACCTTGGTGATGAGTGAACATTTGGCCGCGCTCTTTCCGGAGTCGACCGAAGGGGATCTCTCGAAATTGAAGGCCCGACTCGTCAGTGAGGTCTCGCTGGCCACCGCTTCCCGCCGTCTGGACCTCGGCGCGCTGCTGCAATTAGGCCGGGGCGAAGAGCTGACTCAGGGCCGTGAGAAGCCGTCGATCCTGGCCAACACGTTAGAGGCGGTCGTCGCCGCTATTTATCTGGATGCGGGCTTGGAAGTCGCGCGGAAGTTCGTGCTTCGTATCTTTGCGAGTGAGTTTCAGGACGTGCAGGAAGTGGGTGGATCGGCGGCACTGCACGATTACAAGACACGCCTTCAAGAATGGTGTCAGAAAGAGTATGACACGCTTCCGCATTACGTCATCGTGCGTGAAACGGGACCG
>DATEPO010000433.1:0-2366 GCA_035273145.1 Nitrospiraceae bacterium | reverse complement strand
CGACCATGTCGTTCCCTGTGGCCG
Organism: Nitrospiraceae bacterium; assembly: GCA_035273145.1. Taxonomy (GTDB): domain Bacteria; phylum Nitrospirota; class Nitrospiria; order Nitrospirales; family Nitrospiraceae; genus JAICXS01. The sequence goes on along the minus strand of DATEPO010000433.1, from coordinate 2,342 downwards.
GCACGCTCATGATCGAACCGACTGAAAGCGAATCGAAAGACGAATTGAATCGCTTCTGCGATGCGATGATCGCGATTCGCGCCGAGATTCAGGATATCGCGGATGGGCGCGTGCCGCGTCATGATAATCCGCTTAAACATGCTCCGCACACGGCCGATGCGGTGACGGCTACGGATTGGACACATCCGTACAGCCGTGAGCAGGCAGCCTTTCCAGCGCCGTGGACAAAGGAGTCGAAATTCTGGCCGGCCGTCGCTCGGATCGATCAGGCTTACGGCGATCGTAATCTGGTCTGCGCGTGTCCGCCGATGGATACCTACTGACGCTCCTTTCGCGGTCTGCATCGCTGAGCTCGGCTCTCATGGTGAGAAACCGTCGACGGAGCCGTTAGCATCAATAGCGGTGGTTACGCAGTGAGACTCGCTGGAATGGTACGGACACTTGCATGGGGTTGCTCGCTGCTCGCGTCCCTAATATGGGCTGACGATTTAACAGGTACAACCGTGGTTCTCGCGCAACATCAGCCCGATGAATCGGCCGTGACTCGGGTCGAGCCCGGTGAGTTTTACCGGAGCGGAACACGCATCGGCATGGCAGCCGACACATCCTTTGTTATTCCTCCGGCCTGGCAAGGCGTCATGCCGCGCGGCTCTCGGACGTTATACCTGGAATCCCCCAAGAAACCCGGTATCGGCCTCGCCGCGGTCATTCAAGACGCCACACCAGAAGAATTGGAAGATCATTTGAACGAACCACAGGTCATTGAAGAAGGCTACGTTCTTCATCCGGTTGGATCCGCTAAGCGTACGAATACTCACATCACGGCGTCCTATCACAGCGGCGAGAACGTCGGCCGTGCTTTGGCATTCTTTGGACCCTTTGAAAGCGGCATCGGCATCCTCTATCTGTTCACCGGGCCGAAAGAAGAGACCGACTATTACGAGTCGCTCCTTGAACAGATGGCTGTCTCCACGAGATTTTCCGCTGCTAGGCCAAACTCATCCGACGGGCGAGAAGGCACGTGAACCGTCGCGACTTTCTGATCCGCTCCGGATTGACTATGGCTGCCGGCGTGCTCGCCGCCAATCTGCCCTTACGGGACGCAGATTCGGCTCAATCATCGGCCGTGAACCTCGATGATTGGGAAGCCGTGCGCAATCAATTTCCGCTCTCGCGCGATCTCATCCACATGTCGGCATTTTTTCTCGCCTCCCATCCTGCCCCGGTTCGCGAGGCCATCGAACGGCATCGTCAAGGCCTCGATGAAAACCCCATCGGCTACTGGTTCGATCATGAGGAGAAGCAGGAAGCGCAGGTTCTCCACGCCGCGGCCGATTATCTGGGTGTGGAGCCTACGGACATCGCACTCACCGACAGCACGACGATGGGATTGGGACTGCTCTATGGCGGGCTGGCGCTTCGTGAAGGGCAGGAAGTGCTGACGACCATCCACGATCATTATTCCACTGAAACGTCGCTCCGCTTGCGGGCCGATCGTACTGGAGCGCTTGTCCGTCAGATTCCGCTCTATCAAAAGCTCGACGCCGTCTCAAAAGAAGAAATCGTCGAAACCCTGATCAAATCAGTGCGGCCACGAACCCGTATCATCGCGGTCACATGGGTGCATTCCAGCACAGGGCTCAAGTTGCCTATCCGGGAGATGGCGGAAGCACTGAGAAAAGTGAATGCGGATCGAGCCGACAGTGAACGCGTCTTGCTCTGTGTCGACGGCGTCCATGGTCTGGGAGTCGAAGACATGCGTCTGCCCGACCTTGGGTGCGACTTCTTCATCGCGGGGACCCACAAATGGCTCTTCGGTCCACGGGGGACCGGATTGGTGTGGGGCCACCCACGCGCATGGCCGGTCGCACAGGCCACCATTCCTACATTCAACTTCGACGCTTATCGGGTGTGGATGAAAGAGATTCCGCCGAAGGATATTCCGGTCGGCGCAATTATGACGCCCGGCGGCTTTCATTCATTTGAACATCGATGGGCGCTGAGCGAGGCCTTTCGCTTTCATCAGGCCATTGGCAAAGCGCGGGTTGCCGAACGCATTCACGCGCTCAATGACCAACTCAAGGACGGGTTGAGAAACATACATCATGTCAAGTTGCATACGCCTCGGTCTCGCGATCTCTCGGCCGGCATTGTGTGTTTTGAAGTGGAGGGTTGGAACCCCAATCACGTCGTGGAACTTTTACGACAGCGCCGCATTATCGCCAGCGTCACACCGTACGCGGTGCAATATGTACGGCTGGCTCCTAGCTTACTGACCTCTCCAGAAGAGATCGAAAAAACCGTGGAAGCAATTCGCGCAATCGTACCTTAGGCGTTGACCA
>DATEPO010000432.1:0-3695 GCA_035273145.1 Nitrospiraceae bacterium | reverse complement strand
CAACGCATATCAGGGGACGGTATCGCGTACCCTGAAGCACCGGGGCGTCGTGTTTACCGTCTACGCGCTGCTGCTGCTCGCCACCGGTCTCATGTTCGAGGCAGTGCCCCGCGGGTTTATTCCGACTCAGGACAAGCTGTTCCTCATGGCCGGCGTGAAACTGCCCGAAGGAGCATCGCTCGAACGCACCGATGCGGCGCTCCGAAAGGTCGTCGAAATCAGCAAGGGCGTCGACGGCATCGCGCACGTCGTGGCGATGACGGGTCTGAATCCATTACAGTTCACGAACACGAGGAATTACGGCATCGCCTTCCTCATCTTAAAGCCCTTCGACGAGCGCCACCGCAGCGCGAAGGAAATCAGCGACGAGATGAATCAGAAGATTGGCGGCATCAAGGAAGGCCTGACCTTCGTCCTGATGCCGCCGCCGATTCTCGGGCTCGGCAACGGCGCCGGCTACGCGTTGTTCGTCGAAGACCGCGCCGGCCTCGGCTTTGGCGCCCTCCAAAATGCTGTCGGTGCCCTGCAAGGCGCGGTCATGAAGACCCCTGGCATGGGATTTCCGATCTCCGGCTATCAAGCCAACGTGCCACAGCTCGACGCCGAGGTAGACCGCGTCAAGACCAAGGCGCAGGGCATACCGCTGACCGAGTTGTTCAGCACGCTGCAGGTGTATCTTGGGTCCGCCTACGTCAACGACTTCAATCTCTTCGGCCGCACCTGGCGTGTGTACGCGCAGGCCGACGGCGACTTTCGCGGTAAAGTCGAAGACATCGCCAACCTGAAGACGCGCAACGACCGCGGCGAGATGGTGCCGATCGGCTCGATGGTCAAATTGAGCCAAACCTACGGCCCCGATCCGGTGTTGCGCTACAACGGCTATCCGGCTGCCGATTTCATGGGCGAGGCCGACGCGACCAAGTTGTCCTCGGCACAAGCCATGGACAACATTCGGCAGATCGCGCCCAAGGTGCTGCCCAATGGCATGATGATCGAATGGACGGACCTAAGCTTTCAAGAAGCCTCGCAGGGCAAGGCGGCGCTGCTCGTGTTCCCGGTGGCAGTTCTGCTAGCCTTCCTCGTGCTTGCCGCGCTGTATGAGTCCTGGACCTTACCGCTTGCGGTGATCCTGATCGTACCGATGTGCATGCTGTGCGCGCTGGCCGGCGTCAAACTCACCGGCGGCGACAACAACACCTTCGTGCAGGTCGGCCTGGTGGTACTGATGGGCCTCGCCTGCAAGAACGCGATCCTGATCGTCGAATTCGCGCGCGAACTGGAACTGCAAGGCAAGGAGGTCGTCGAAGCGGCCCTCGAAGCTTGCCGCCTGCGTTTACGCCCGATTGTGATGACATCGGTCGCGTTCATCGCTGGGACGATTCCGCTCGTGCTCTCGCACGGCGCAGGCGCGGAGGTGCGCTCGGCCACCGGCATTACGGTGTTTGCCGGCATGATTGGGGTGACTCTGTTCGGCCTCTTCCTCACGCCGGTGTTCTATGTCGGCCTCCGCACGCTGTCGGGACGCAAGCTCATTAGCCACGGCGCAGCAACGACGCACGGGGCGCTGGAGAGCGCGTATAGCCACGTCGATGCTGTCCGTTGAGTATGCGAATCGATCGACTCACCGCCGACGCCGCATGGAAAGCCTGCAACTCGATCTGTGCGTTCGCCGGGGTCAAGGCCAAGCGGCTGACAGAGGCGACATCGAGCCGATAAAGGAAAGCCACTTCTCAACCGGTTGAACTCCAGCGGGGTCAACGGGTGGAGAGGCTCTGATTCCCACACGATATCAGAGCGTATCGAGTTCGGAATCCTCATAGCGGTTACGCGCTGACCGACTTAGTCGCATGCTTCGTGTGCCCATCTCAGCATCCTGCCCCGTGCATGAGTGGATTATGGCGAGCGCGCGAGGCCATTGGAAACACGGAACTTGTCAGTACTCTGTATTCCGCTCCAATGAACCAATCGATTCTGCTGGAAATCAGCCACCTGTAATGTTGAAAACAGCCAGCCTTCATCGGTCCAAAATCCTCCGTGCAAATTGTTCAAGAAATCGTCATACTTCAGGAGATTTACTTGGTCTGGAGGTCGGCTCAAAAAGGCCCGATGTAGAGCTGTTCTGGCGGTAACAAATCTTTCGTGTTGACTGAACCTGAGAAAATGGATTCAATAACTGCCCCGACCAAAGTTTTCTACTATCGTTTTCATCGAAAGGAGACGCCATGAAGCGTGCCCTCCTCTCCGTGATCAGCCTCTTGGTACTGTTTGCGCCGGCGCCTCGCTTGATGGCTGACGACTTTCTCGACAAGTTGCGATCGGCGACGGAGAAGCTGCAGCAGATCCAGCGCCCTCAGCCGAATCCACAACCAAAGCCGCACACAATCCCGACGACACCCGGGCCACAAACGGCACCAGCGCCCGAACCGAGAGACACGTCAGCCGGATCCCAGGTTGTGGAGAGTGGGATGGAAGTGTCGCCCGGCGCTGCCTCGCCATCGGAGAATGCCGGCACACCGGAGGCAACGGCAATGATTGCTAAAACTGCCGGAAAATATGATGTGTTGGGCATCAAGTTGGGGATGCCGGCGAAGGAAGCTGCGGCCATTTTGCAATCCCGTGGCCTCCAGTTTAAGCCAGAGACGGTGAAGTACAACATGTTGCCGAATCCGCTCACCTACGGACTCTATGCACTCAACCCTCTGCTGGCCCGCAATAACGGCATGCAGCCCGGCGCTGAAAAACTCTATCTAATGCTCACCATGCCGCCGAATGAACAGCTGGTGTCTAAGATCAACCGCTTTCTTATGTTCACAAAAGAGACAGCGCCGACGCAGCAAGTGTTGGCGGCGGACTTGATAAAAAAGTATGGCCCAGTCAGTTTTGACTCCGCTCCGGGCGACCTGTACCGCGCAGGTGTGCGGGACATGTTCTGGGCGGATGACGCTCAAGGAAACCGACTGAAAGATCAGGTCAATGCCAGTGGAGGCACCAGTGAGATGCTCAACAACTGCCGGAACAAAGTGATGTTTACCTCAGGATCAGGAGAATACGCCAATACCCCCGCCAGCGACATTCAGGCCGATCCGACCATTGTTAAACTCCGTCTAGAACAAGGCTACGCCGCGCCTTTAGGTTCGGTGGCCGACATGTGCGCAGCTCATACGATTGTCCACGCGCGTCTCTTTTACGGCTATCCAATCGGGATTTCTTCTCCCGACGTGGTTGGTGCCCTCGTAGTGGCGATTGGCAACGGCCCCCTTGACCGTAGCGCGACGGATGCGACACACAAGTATCTGGTTCAGGCAGCAAAGACTCGCGACCTCAAAGAAAAAGAGGGTGCCCAGAAGAACCGACCGGCTCTCTGAGTAGAGGTTCTAAAGGGCCAGCTTCACAGGGCAGATTAGCCACCTTTGGTTTATATCCAAGCTTCTGAAAGAAGATCTAGTTGCGCATCTTTGCGTCCTTGAGCACTTTGTCCCAACTAACCGCTTCAATATACACGTTGATATTTTCAAGCACTGATACCAGCCCAACCTATCCGTAGTGACACAATTTCCTTCCCATCATCCAGCCCCTCGTCATACGGCACCGGGCCCTTAACCGGTTCTCGTACGATCACGGAGACGTTTTCTTCGGTACCTGAACCTTCCACTGTTCTGAGGCTAATCGCTGGTTCAGTGTTGTTAGCTAGATCG
>DATEPO010000431.1:0-5927 GCA_035273145.1 Nitrospiraceae bacterium | reverse complement strand
GAACTGGGCATTCCACGCGCGATTAAGCTGGCGTCCAATGAAAATCCGCTGGGACCATCGCCCAAAGCCATAGCTGCCTTGACGGGTGCCGCTGCCATGCTTCATCGCTATCCGGACGGAGGGGCCTATCGTCTTCGTGCTGCGCTGGCAGATCGCCATAAGTTGACTCCCGACCATGTGATTCTCGGCAATGGCTCCGATGAAATCCTTGGGCTGCTGGCTCGAGCATTTCTCTCGCCCGGCGATGAAGCTGTGATGGCCGACCAGACGTTTATCATTTACAAGATGGAAGTGACGGCGGCACATGGCCAGCCGGTGATCGTTCCGCTCACGCAATGGCGCCATGACTTGTCGGCGATGGCCGATGCGATCACGGCCAGGACGCGGCTCATCTTCATCTGCAATCCCAACAATCCGACCGGCACGATGGTCACCGCCGCGGACGTCCATGCTTTCATGCAGCGTGTGCCGCACGATGTCATCGTCGTCTTCGACGAAGCCTATTACGAATATGTTCAGGATCAGGATTTTCCGGACAGCTTGAACTGGATTCTGCAACAGCGCAACGCGATCGTTCTGAGGACGTTCTCAAAAATCTACGGCCTCGCCGGACTGCGCGTCGGCTATGGATTGACCACGCCTGAAATTGCGGGGTATTTGAATCGCGTCCGCCCCCCGTTTAATGTGAACACCATGGCGCAGGGAGCCGCCCTGGCCGCCCTGCACGATGATGAGCACGTCGCGCGAAGCCGCGCGCTGAACGCGTCCGAGATGGCCACGGTCAGGGCCGGCCTCCTGGCGCTCGGCATTCAGCCGCTGCCCAGCCAAGCCAACTTTCTGTTCTTTGATGTGGGCCGGGACGGGCGCGTCGTCTTTGAGGCGTTGCTTCGACAAGGGATCATTGTGCGACATATCGAAGGGCGCTTGCTCAGAGTGACTATCGGTTTGCCGGAAGAGAATCGTTACTTTTTAGATGCGCTCAAGAAAGTCCTGTCTTGAGCTGAGCACCGAGAGGAAGGTTATGATTATCGTCTTAAAACCAGAAGCAACGGAACGAGAAATTGATCATGTCTTGGATCGGCTCCGAGAGCTGGGGTTGAAGTCGCATATTTCGACGGGAGAAGAACGGACGATCATCGGCGTCATCGGTGACGATCGCATCTTGCAGAACCAGCCCTTGACGGCCTTCCCCGGCGTGGAAAGCGTGACGCCGATTCTCGCGCCTTGGAAGCTCGTGAGTCGTGAGTTCAAGCGCGACAATACGGTCATCGATATCGGAGGGGTCAAGATCGGTGGGAAGAAATTGGCGATCATGGCCGGTCCCTGCGCGGTCGAGAAAATTGAAGTGACGGCTGGGATTGCGCACGATGTCAAAGCCAGCGGCGCTGGCATTTTGCGAGGCGGCGCGTACAAGCCGCGGACCTCTCCCTACTCGTTCCAAGGCGTCGGCCGCGAAGGGCTCGATTACCTCTTGGAAGCCAAGCGACAGACGGGGCTTCCCATCGTCAGCGAAATTTTGGATACCCGAGACATTGAGCTGTTTTTGCAAAAAGTCGACATCATCCAGATCGGCGCCCGCAACATGCAGAATTTCGAACTACTGAAAGAAGTCGGCGCCTATGATAAGCCGGTCCTGTTGAAACGAGGGCTCTCCTCGACGATTAAGGAGTTTCTCTTGTCCGCGGAGTACATTATGTCTCGGGGTAATCGCAACGTGATTCTTTGCGAACGCGGCATTCGGACCTTCGAGACGCAATACCGCAATACGCTGGATCTCGCCGCTGTTCCCTCGCTCAAGGAATTGTCGCACTTGCCGGTCATCGTCGATCCCAGTCATGCGACGGGGAAATGGCAACTCGTTGCCCCTATGGCGAAAGCGGCCGTTGCAGCAGGAGCGGACGGGCTCCTGATCGAAGTGCATTCCAATCCGGAATGCGCCCTGTGCGATGGTGAGGAGTCGATCAAGCCGACGAAGTTCAAAGAACTCATGCACGACTTAAAGAAAATCGCCGAGGCCGTCGGCCGGGAAATGTAAAGGACCGAGGATGAGGACTGAGAGAAAAGTGAATGGACGCAATCTCACCTGAGCCCTCTGCACTCAGCTCTTCCCATTGACCATGCCTCACCATTTCAAGCAGGTGACCATTATCGGAGTCGGCCTCATCGGCGGTTCCCTTGGATTGGTTCTCAAGCAGGCGCAGCTTGCCGACTCCGTCGTCGGCGTCGGCCGGCGGGTCGAGAATCTCAGGACCGCTGTGGATCTCGGCGCCATTGATCGCTATGTCTCGGATGCCATCGAGGGAGTTCGAGCGGCAGATCTGATCGTGCTGGCGACCCCCGTGGATACCTATGAGCGGCATCTGAAGGAGTGGGGGCGTTATCTTTCGGTAGGCGCGATTGTGACCGATGTCGGAAGCGTGAAAGGGCCCCTGGTCGAGCAGGCCGAGCGGTTATTACCGGAGCATGCCCGGTTTGTCGGCGCCCACCCCATTGCAGGACGTGAGAAGACCGGAGCCGCTGCCGGATCGGTGAGCCTGTTTCAGGGCGCGCGCTGTATCCTGACCCCCACACCGCGGACGGATCGTCAGGCCATGGAGATTATCCGTGACATGTGGCAAGCCGCCGGATCGCGCGTGTCAACGATGGATCCGTTTCAACATGATCGTATTTTGGGGGCCGTCAGTCACTTGCCGCACGTGGCGGCGTTTTCCCTGATCAATGCCTTGGTCGAAATGGGCCAGGCGGCAATTCCCGAACCAGACCTCTTGTCGTATGCCGGTGGAGGACTGCGGGATACGACGCGGATTGCCGCCAGTTCTCCTGAAATGTGGCGGGATATTTTTCTGTGGAATCGAGACAATCTCGTCACCATGATCGGACAGTATGAGCAGCAACTTCAAAAATTGAAACATTTGATCTCGGCCGGAGACGGTCCCGGCCTTGAGAAGGAACTGGAGCGGGCCAAACAAGCAAGAGAACAACTGAACTAACCGGTTTTTCGTTTTGAATATTAATTTTTCGGTTATGAATAAAAAATAATATCGATGTCTTTTTTGACCATCAATCCCGCAGGCCCTCTCAGCGGCACGATCTCCGTGCCGGGCGATAAGTCCATCACCCATCGCGCGATCATGCTCAGTGCATTAGCCAATGGTGAAACGACGATCACCGGCTATTGTCCCGGCGAGGACTGCCTGAATACGGTACGCGCCTTTCGGGCAATGGGCATTCAGATCGATGAGAACCCGGCGAGTTTGCATGTCTATGGCAAAGGTCAATGGGGATTGACCGAACCCGATGGTCCCATCGATTGCGGTAATTCAGGAACCGGTATCCGATTGTTGACAGGCCTCTTAGCCGGACAAGATTTTTTTACGGTGCTGACCGGTGACGAGTCGATCCGCCGCCGCCCGATGGGACGGGTCGTCAAACCGATTCGGTCGATGGGCGCAGCTGTGACTGGGAGAAAAGGCGGGGAGTTCGCCCCTCTGGCGGTGACAGGAAGTCGATTGCGGGGGATCACCTATGTCTCACCCGTGGCCAGTGCGCAGGTGAAGTCCGCCCTGCTTCTTGCCGCTCTCTATGCTGAAGGGGGCACGCGCATTACCGAACCGCGGCTGTCCCGAGATCATACCGAACGCATGTTCAAGTTTTTTGGCATCCCGTTTCGACAAGAGGGAAGCACCGTCGAGTTAGAGGGACGGCCTTCACTGGGATGGGGAGGGAAGAGGGAACTGGCTATTCCGGGAGATCTGTCTTCTGCAGCCTTTTTTCTGGTCGGTGCCTCAATTGTTCCCGACTCGGATGTGACGATCGTCAATGTAGGCATCAATCCGACCCGTACGGGCATGCTTGACGTCCTGACTGCAATGGGCGCTCATATTCATATTCTGAACGCACGAGAGCAGGCAGGAGAACCGGTTGCCGACCTTCGCATCCGTGCAAGTCGGTTGCATGGCGTCCGGATCGGAGGCGACCGTATTCCTCAGACGATCGATGAATTTCCGGTCCTCTGTGTAGCGGCAGCCATGGCAGAAGGTGAGACCGTCATTACGGGCGCTGAAGAGTTGCGAGTCAAGGAAAGCGACCGTATCGCCGCGATGGGCACAGAATTGCGAAAAATGGGAGTGTCGATTGAAGAAACACCGGATGGCCTGATCATTCAAGGGACAGCCGGGCGTGCCTTGCGTAGTGCCTCATGCGAAAGCTATGGTGATCATCGTGTCGCCATGTCGATGACGATTGCCGGACTCGTAGCCGATGCACCGGTACATGTTGAGAACACGGACTGCATGGAAACCTCGTTCCCCGGCTTCAATGCAAAGCGCCTCGAATTATTGACACAATCTGGTCGAGGTCTATAATAGCCGTCCGTGCACTCGAGGAGAACGTGTGATCATCGCCATTGACGGACCTGCCGGTGTGGGCAAGAGCACGGTCGCGAAACAACTCGCCACGCGCTTGCGCTATCGGTATGTCGATACGGGATCGCTCTACCGCGCGGTCGCCTGGAAAGTCATACGTGTCGGCGTCAATCCATCGGATCATGAAGCGATCACCACATTGCTTGCGTCGACTCGAATTTCGTTGACTTCGGATCCGGGATCGCCTCGCGTACGGGTCGATGACCAGGACGTGACGCAGGAGATCCGCACCGCCGAAGTCAGTCATATGGCGTCCGTGGTTTCGGCTATTCCGGCCGTCCGCGAGTGGCTGTTGCCTGTTCAACGCGTACTGGGAGCAGAGGGCCATGTCATTGTTGAAGGCCGCGATATTGGAACATGCGTCTTTCCGATGGCCTCCGTAAAGTTGTTTTTGGATGCGGATAGTGAAGTTCGGGCGGCGCGTCGCCAACGAGAATTCGTGACGGCCGGTGTCTCAGTCCCATTGGATCGCACACAACAAGACATGGACGCACGCGACCAGCGAGATCGGACGCGGTCGCTCTCGCCGTTACAGCCGGCGGCTGACGCGGTGATCATCGATACGTCGGCATTGAGTCTCGATCAAGTCATCGACAAGCTGATGGCGGTGATTTCGTCGAAACGGTGAGTGCGGTCATTTATTGGTGTCTGTGGAGTCTGTTCCGTGCGATGGGTCGCCTCGGGTTCCGCTATCGCGCATTTGGCGTGGAGCATATTCCGAAGACCGGTGGGCTTCTCATTGCAGCGAATCATGCCAGCTTTCTGGATATCCCTCTGCTGGGATGTGGAATTCCAAGGCGTGTCGCCTTCTTAGGCCGTCAGGATCTGTTCCCGCTCCCTGGACTCAATGGAGTCCTCCAATGGCTGGGTTGGATCCCCATACGGCATGACCGATTGGATCGGACAGGATTTAAGAGAGCCATTGAATTGATTAAAGGGGGACAAGCGGTGGTGATTTATCCCGAAGGTACGCGAACACGCACGGGGCATCTCATGCCGGGGAAGCCGGGTATTGGCACCATTGTGGCTGAAACGGGATGTCGGGTCTTGCCCGCCTACATTCAGGGCACCTATGAGGCGCTTCCCATTAACTCCTGGAAGCTCAGATTTCATCCCGTTCAGGTTACGTTCGGCCTGCCGATCGACTTTACAACCGAAAGGCAACGATTAACGCGGAAAGATTTGTATCGACATGTGAGCCGGACGACGATGGAGCGTATCGCTGAACTAGGCCGCGTCGCCCCACCGGCCGGTCATACATCGGGCAGGCGGACTTTTTAACGCTGAGAAAAGTTCGCCTTCTTTCACCATCAGCACCGACCGTGGTCGGAGGATTGGACATAGCAAGCATGAATATGGCGACGAAGCACACAGACGAGCAATTTGACAGCGGCGCTCTTGCCGCCCTCTATGAGGAAACATTTAAGAATTTTGAGGAGGGCACGATCATTGAGGGGCGTGTCGTCGCAGTCGGGAAAGATAAGGTCGTTGTGGACATCGGCT
>DATEPO010000430.1:0-8551 GCA_035273145.1 Nitrospiraceae bacterium | reverse complement strand
CGTCCCATCCTTCACTTGCGAGTACCGCGCCGCATCGGCGCGGTACTGCGGAAATAGATGAGCGCTACACGCTGACAGGAACAGTTTTAATCGCGGCTTTCACTTTGGCGGCCATGTCGGGGGGAATACTCGCCATCTTGTGACACGCTTTTCCGTGCTCGGCCACCAACCGCATGACTTCATCTTCCGTCTCGGCCCGTATTTCAAATGCACACTCCCCGCTGGGATCAACGTCCAGACATCCGAGCTGTTTGTACTGTTTGGTGGCCATGGCTGTCCTCCCGTTAATAGATGAACCGTGACAAAAAACTATCGGCTATGTCCATAGGCTTTTGGGCTGTTCTTGTCAAGCGGCGACATGCCGTCGAAGCGGCCGGTCCGGTTGAACCATCTATAGGTATTGGGCGGTCGTGACCTTAATCCAGCGTTTGGCGGTAACGTTTCACGCCGATGGTCAGCGCGACGGCCGTGAAGAGCGCGATTTGCCACAGTTGAAGCGCGACATCGTCCAGCCCGTTGCCTTTCAGCAGGATGCCGCGGACGATCCTTAAGAAATGGGTGAGCGGAAATACCTCACCAAGCGTCTGGGCCCAGGCGGGCATGCCGCGAAAGGGAAACATAAACCCGGAGAGCAGCAGTGACGGCAAGAAGAAAAAGAACGACATCTGCATCGCTTGGAGCTGGTTCTTGGCCACGGTGGAAAAGGTAATGCCCATGGCAAGATTGGCGGCAATGAAGACCAGGGCCACTACAAGTAGGAGGCCGAGATTGCCGACCATCGGCACATCGAATAGGAAGTAGGCCGCAATCAAGATGAGCGCTACCTGCACATACCCGACAAAGATATAGGGAATGATCTTGCCGATCAGAACTTCGAGCGGACGCGTCGGCATCGAGAGAAGATTTTCCATGGTGCCGCGCTCCCGCTCGCGTGTAATGGCCAAGCCGGTAATCATGACCATGGTCATAGTGAGCACCACGCCCATGAGTCCGGGCACGATGTTGTATTGCGTAATGGCTTCCGGATTGTAGAGGGCGTGGATGCGCAGATCGACGGGATCGTTGCCGGCGGCGAGAAAGGAGAGGGAGCCTTTGAGGTCGTGCTGTAGTGCGGAGTTCAACACGGTACGGAGGGAACCGATCGCGTTGCTGGTCGCCGCCGGATCGGTTGCGTCCGCTTCGATGAGGATGGATGGCCTCTCGCCGCGCAACAGATCTCGGCTGAAGTCTTCCGGGATATTGATGACGAACTGGGCTTCGCCTCGCGCAAGCACGTCATGCCCTTCTGATTCCGTCTTCACCAGACGGACCAGATCGAAGTATCCGCTGTTCTGAATGCCGTACAGCACAGTGCGGCCCAGCGGTCCCCGATCAACCAGCACGACGGCGGCAGGCAAGTGCTTCGGGTCGGAATTGATGGCAAAGCCAAAGAGGATCAGTTGGATCATCGGGATGCCGATCATCATGCCGAACGTTACCCGGTCCCGCCGCATCTGCACGAACTCTTTCACCACCATCGCCCAACACCGCGCCAGCGAGAATTCGTAATGCCTTGTCATAAAAATCCGATGAACAGTTCCGGGGTGTGAACACTTCGTCGAGAAGGGGCGGTCGGCAACTGTTTGGAGTAGGAACCGCCGAAGTCTCAGGCGTTCTTACGCCGGTGAAGCGTCAGCTTATTCCCATCGGGATCGCGTACAGTAACCATATGGCATCCAGGCATTTCTACCGGGCCAATGATGATGGGCACCTGTTGCCGGCGCAGTGTTGCTACCGCTGCATCGAAGTCCTCCACCTCGAGTGCGACGGATGCACCGTCCTGCGAAGGCAGCCATTGCGGTGAGCACCCGATCCCGAGCGTACCGGAACCGATATCGTACTCAATCCATGGCTGGGCCTCAGACTTCACGGGAGCATTCGGCTTCAAACCAAGCACGCCTTCATAGAAATTACGCGCACGGGCGATGTCGATGACGGGATAGGCAACAAAGGCGATGTCTTTGTAGCGAATCATAGTCGTTCCTTCCGTTCGGATTGGGTTGGATAGTGTCGCCGACAGACCGGCCCCCGGTGAACCTCGGCTTTCCCTGTCGGTCCATGAACAGGGCGGTCAGTGCGATATTGACTCTCTTAATGATGGCTGTCATTCGGATACTTTGTCGAGTCGGATAAGAGGCCACCTGTTTCGATGAAAGCCGTAAGATTACTGACATTCTTAGTCCGGCGTATCAGTCGACATCAGTCTTCCTCTCCGTTGTGCTCACGTGCAGCCGATCAAGACCGCCCTGCGACGTGTCCATCAAGTGAATGAAAACATCTTCGAGTCCGGACTCGACGTGGCGCCAGTCATACTGCCCGGTGCGAAACGGTGCGATGGCCTGTTCCAGGGCGGCGGAATCGTCTCCGCTGACGTGCAGCATGCTGCCGAACGAGACGGCCTGCTGGATGCCGGGACGTTCGCGAAGTTGTTCTGCAAGGGTATGTAAGTCCGGTCCGCTGACAGACCATGTCGTGAGACGCGACTGACGGACAACATCGCTGACCGTGCCGAAGGTCAGCAGCTTCCCGCTTGCGATGAAGGCGAGCCGATGGCAGCGTTCCGCTTCGTCCATGTAATGCGTGGTAATCAGAAACGTCAGGCCTTTCCCGGCGAGCTGATGAATCTCTTCCCAAAACTCGCGGCGCGCTTTGGGATCGACTCCGGCCGTCGGTTCATCGAGCAACAGCAGCTTCGGATGGTGAATCATGCAGGCGGCCAGAGCGAGTCGCTGTTTCCAGCCCCCCGACAGTTCGCCGGCCAGTTGGTTGCGCCGCTCAGAGAGACCGAGCCGCTCAAGGGTGTCACGCACCGCTTCCGGGCGGTTCGCCATGGAATACATGCGTGCCACAAAATCCAGGTTCTCACGAATACTCAAATCTTCATAAAAACTGAATCGCTGCGTCATATACCCGACCTGGCGCTTGATGCCTTCGCTTTGGGTGATCACGTCATAGCCGAGACATGTCCCGCTCCCGGCGTCCGCCCGAAGCAGCCCGCACAGCATGCGGATAAACGTCGTCTTGCCGCTTCCGTTCGGCCCAAGGAAGCCGCAGATCTCTCCGGTGCGAACCTGGAGACCGACGTGATCCACCGCCACGCGATCGCCAAACCGCTTCGTCATGCCTCGAACGTCAATGGCAAGATCATCCGGCATTGTCATGACCCAAGTTGCACATCAACCGGCTGACCTGGATGCAGATTCACGGAGGTCGCGGCATCGAACACGGCTTCAATCATGAAGACCAGCTTGCTGCGGCTCTCCTGACTATAAATGACCGGCGGGGTGTATTCCGCGTGTGGCGAAATATAACTGATGGTCCCGACGAAGGGTTCCGGTACGCCGTCGACGCTGACATGCACCTGGTCGCCGGGATGAATCAGGCCGATCCGGCTCTCGGAGACAAACGCGCGTACTTTGATATTCCGAGGCGGAAGCAGGACGACGACGGGGCGCCCGGCAGGAACCCATTCGCCCTCGCGATAGAGCGTGTCGAACACCAACCCCGCTTGTGGGGCGATTTGATGCTTCTGTGAAAGATCCCACTCCGCCTTGATCAGTGCCGCTTCCACAGCCCGCAAATTGGCTTCCGCGGCAGCGATCTGATCGGTGCGGGAGCCGAGTTGCGCCGTCTTCAGATCGGCGTCAAGCTGCGCAACATGTTGACGAGCCTGATCCCGATTGGCACGGGCGCGAAGAAACTCCAGCTCGGCCGTCGCGCCGGGCGTATGGGTCAGGTTTTCTTCCCGGGCAAATTCTTTTTCCGACAGCGCCAGCGCCGCTCGAGCTTGCCGGAGTTGCGCGCTGATCGCGTCGATCTCCGAGGGGCGTTTGCCTTTTTGGACGTCTTCAAAATTTGCGCGCGCCTGAGCCAGCCGCCGCGCTGCTTCATCCCGTGCCGCCTGCTCCGGTGTGCTGTCCAAGGTGAACAGCAGATCGCCGACCTTGACCTGCATGCCTCGCTGAACAGGCAACGATTGCAATGCGCCGGGCAAGGGCGAAGCCACATACACAAACTCACCCTCGACGTAGCCTTGCACACGATTAGGATCCGGAGGGCTGCAACTCGCCGGCAGGCATAAGAAGGTCAGCATGCCGACGATTCCAAGACGCGCTCTCCAAGGCACGATGCCGACCATCATCATCGTATCGATCTCCCTGCGTTCGTGAGCGCGCCTTGAAGAATCACCGCAATGATGGCCGTAAAGCCTGTCTTGGGTGTGAGATTGAGTTCCGCCATTTTCGGCGGATTCAAGATGGCGTGGGTGGCCCCGAGCAGGATCTCGATGATCAGTGGTGTCGGAATATCTTTGCGGATGATGCCGGTGCGCCGGCCTTGCTCGAAGAGTTTGCCGAAGTGCCGGCGAATAATCTCCCGGCGGCGTCGTTCCACCAACTGAAACAGCTCCGGCGCCTCCCGTTGAATGTCACGCACAAACGGCGGCTGGATTTCTTCAGTGTGCCGCTGTACGCACGCGAGGAGGCGGTGCAGCGAGGCCTGCACATCCGTAGAGTCAGACGTGATGCGCCGGAGATCCGCCTCGATCTCATCGAATTTGTCCAAGAGGACGGCCTTCACCAGCGCCGCCTTACTCGTAAAACAGGCGTACACCGTCTTTTTGCTCATCCCGAGTTCTGCAACGAGATCATCCATGGTGACCCCGCGGAATCCGTGCGACAGATAATGGCGCCGCGCCGCCGTAATAATCCGTTGTGAGGCGGACCTCCGAGCAGGCAAGTCTTTTGGCGGCCTTCGATGTGCGCGCATGTACGATAGAATCCTGTGGAAACTAAGAAAGTATTATCAGTATCCTAACATACTTCTACGTTCGATGAGAGCGCCCGGAGCCGGGCGGTATAATGTGGTATTCCGCCATCCCATGCATGCCGAGATTCACGACGAACCCGGGCGCGCCCAACAATAATAAACCTATGTACATCGCCTAAGAGAATAATGGTATGGAAATTCTCTTTATGTTCGGGCATGCTTGGCGCCCAACTTCAGGTTTGAAATGTTAACCATCATGCTGCGCTTGTGGAGACGCTCAGAGCAGGAGTAAGAAGAGGAGTCCCACTATGAAACAGTACCAATCCATGTGGCTTGTCGGTCATCGTGCTGAGTGAGCCACACGCGCCTATGTCTTATCCAGTTCGTAACCGGCGGTATGGCCCTCTCGCACTGTCGTCTCGGTGGTGGCAAAGGATGGAGAGAAGCGGGATCACCGAACGCCGACCTATCGACTCAGCGAAGCTCACGTATCGACGTCTGCAGGCCTTTCGGGGGGGACTGCTCCTCACCATACTCGCGCTTGTTCTTTTGATACCCGTCATAGGCCAGGCACAGGAAACCAGCTTCGCGGCGGCACTTGACAGTCATGGGTCCGAGGCTCAGGGGCCGGACCTTTCTGGCCGGCTTCGGGAGCAGGCGTTGCATATGGCCGATGCTCGCGAACTGGACGCAAAGCAACTGCCGGCCCCAACGTCGCGTCTCTCCGAGGTGCCTCCATTTGCTTGGACGTGGGAGATGAGAGCGGGTCGGAGCTACATCATCCCGGCGCTTGAGATTCCCGCCTATCTGTTCCTACTCAATCAATACGACCGGCACTTCACCGTTCCCGAAGACATTTATCGCACAAACGGGACGACGTTCCGAAAGCACGTCACTGATGGCAAGTGGGTCATCGACAATGACCAGTTCTCCGTGAACCAGTTCCTGCATCCCTACAGTGGGACGATTTATTATGGCTTGGCTCGATCCGCTGGCCTTAATTTCTGGGAATCCTTGTTCTATACGGCGGCAGGCAGTACGCTCTGGGAACTGGGAGGCGAGAAGACCGACCCTTCCATTAATGACCAAATCACGACTACGTTCGGTGGAACGTTCTTGGGCGAACCGCTCTTTCGAATGGCCAATCTCCTGCTCGAGAGCGATGACGAGGGTCGGCCGGGCTTCTGGCGCGAGCTCGCGGCCGGCGTGATCTCGCCGCCCACCGGCTTTAACCGCCTCGTTTTCGGCAACCGGTTCGACGCGGTCTATCCAAGTCATAATCCCGCCACCTTTGCCCGTTTTGAAGCCGGGGGCACGCTCACTTCCAGCAGCCATAACGTCTCATCCAATATCAAGGAGCATGGCGCGGTCGCCGATTTCTGGTTCATCTATGGATTGCCCGGCAAACCTGGATACACCTATAGCCGGCCCTTCGACTATTTTGACTTTCATGTGACCGGTGTCACGGCCAACACGTTGGAGAGCCTTGATGTCCGCGGGCTCCTGATCGGCAAGGCCTACGCGTCCCGTGACACCACTCGCGGCGTGTGGGGACTCTACGGAAGCTACGATTACATTTCGCCGCAAGTCTTTCGCGTCTCGACCACCGCACTGTCGTTGGGGACCACATGGCAGACGTGGCTGTCACAGGACGTGGCGCTCCAAGGGACGGCCCTCGGCGGCACCGGCTATGGCGCGGCGGGCAGTATCAAACGCACAGGGGACCGAGATTACCATTATGGTGTCAGTCCGCAAGCCCTTCTGGCGTTGCGCCTGATCCTTGGGAATAGGGCCATGTTTGACTTTACCGGCCGTGAATATTATGTCACAGGTCTGCTTTCTCCTGAGCCGAACGGACTGGAAAATATTCTTCGCGCGGAAGCGTCCTTTACGCTCCGAATCTTCGGCCGCCATGGCATCGCCCTTCGATATGCCGCCTCTCACCGAGATGCAAGCTATCCCAACATCGACTACAAGAATCAGACAGTCGGAACCGCCAGTCTCATGTATGTGTTGCTGGGGAATACGGGATTCGGCGCTGTCGAATGGCGCTGAGCGCTGGGGACCAACGAGGTTGTTTGTGCAGAGTGGGCTCTCGACGCTAGGCAACTGTTGCCGGGTCTCTGTCACTGTGTCCCGCTTCGTCTCTTTCAAATCCCGCGATTATAATCCGTTCGGCCCAATTCGGTATAAGCACGATAATTGCTACTGTCATGCCAAGAAATAGTCCACTTAGAAAAACCATAAAGGAGTATGGATGATCGCCTCGGGAGTTCGCTCATTATCTGCCGCTCAGTGGCTGCAAGGTCTGTCGGCGAAGGGCGCGCCGTCACAGACTGGAACTCAATCGAACGCGGGATCGACAGAATTGCTGAGGGATTCGACCAGCATTTCTGCCCGAGCGTTTCAGTTGAATCAAGCTGCTGGAACTTCGCTGAAGACAAATTCACAAACGGAACAATCGTCCGGGGTAGCAGCTGCGCGCCATTACCATCGTCACCATAGTGGTCACACTCAAACTAGCACGACATCTGCCGCGCAAGCCGATGTCTCAAATTCCCCGCGGGCTACAGGTAATGACGCATCGGCGAGCTCGAATGGCAGTGCTGCAGCATCTAGCGCCTCCTTCATTCAGGAGTTAGCGTGTAAGGCGGCGAATGATATACGGGCCGCATACTCGCCAATCACAGCGCCCGAAGCCGCGCCTTCGCCCAACCGTGGTTCGCGATCGATTAGTGTGACCGCATAAGAACGTACCCCCAAACCTTCATCACTATCGAGAGTTCACTGCTGACCGCCTGATTTCGGCTTCTTCTGCATTCGGCCTCGGACACTTATCCGCTTTACTGGCGTTCCAGATAACGCTTGAATTTTGCTTTTCGCTTCGCTACATGAATGGCATGGCCGCCTGCTTACGACGATCTCGGTGCGTGACGGGAATTGTACTTCTGCTCGGGATCTGGACCCTCCCGGCGCAGGCTGAGCCTTCTTCGTCGTCCACTGCCGAAACGGCTCTTGAACGAGAATTACAGCGCTTCCTCACCGACCATGCCGATACATCCTCGGACGCGCACGCGCTCGTGCGTTTAGCCGATCTCTATCTGGATCTTGGTGATGAATATCAGGACGAAGCCAAGCGACGGGCAGCGTATGAAGAAGGCGCGCGACTCGCGCAGCGAGCAGTGACCATCGATGCCTCCAATGCGGACGCCCATTATCTCTATGCGGCGAACCTCGGGAGCGCGACGCAACTCAAAGGCACAATGGCGTCAGCACTCACTATCAATGACCTCAAAGCCCACGTGCGACGCGCGCTCGCGCTTAAGCCGGATCATGCTCCGGCTCTCCATATGATGGGGATGATGCTGGAGGAACTGCCATGGTTCCTCGGCGGCGATCGAGCCGGCGCGCTGGCATACCTGCAACACGCCGTCGCCGCCGATCCGCATTACACCCATGCTCGTCTCGATCTTGCAAAAATCTATTTGAAACGCCGGGGCACCGAGGCGGCGCGGAAAGAGCTGACTGCGATCATCAGCGCAGCTCCTTCATCGGACCACCGCCACCTGCGCTATCGTGAAGAGGCTCGTCAACTGCTTCACTCGATCGACCGTTAGCAGGACAGGCGAGCCCCTATCAGGCTGCGCTCTACTCCAATCCAACTCCAAGCGATCGACATTCAGAGCCGACATCGGTTTTAAAACGGATAATCGACTCCTACGAAGGCGTTCAATCCGTCGCGGCC
>DATEPO010000429.1:0-2496 GCA_035273145.1 Nitrospiraceae bacterium | reverse complement strand
TGGACCGGAAATCGCGTCATCAGTTCGTCGAGGCTCACAGGTGAGGAGGAGAAGCTCGCGGAAAACGTCGGCTGCTCCGCCATCAATCCCGACACACTCGCATGCCCGTTGACTGCCAAATGGCCGATCGTGGCCTTCATTCTAGACACGACCATGTCATAGCCCAAAATGCCGGGGACAAGACTCAACTGCCCGCTGACATCCATCGTGCCGTGAATGCGCTCCGGGACAGGCCGTGGTCCAAAAAACTCTGCGACCTGACGAATATCGATTTTCGACGCTTCGGCGGTTCCTTCAAACGTTATGGCATGCGTGGGAGCACCGACTTCATCGACAGCTAATTTAGGTACGGCGTCGCGCTCTTCAATCCGGCCGTCCATGGAAAATTCAGAGGCGCCGTTGGGAGACACAATGGCCCCTGAGACTTGAACCTCTGCTTGCTGTCCTTTCTGGCCCACCACAATCTTGGCATCCACCCCATGGATGTCGAGCGATCGCATGCCATCCGGTCGAAATTCATCGATGATGTGCACCTGACCATCCGTCACCGTCGATTCTTTGACGAGCATGAGCAGAGCGAGCGGGTTGCTGATCATATGGGTTTCACCGGATGAGATCTCACGGGCGGCCCCTTTGGGCTGGAAATTCCATTGCCCCTCAGCATCGCGCCGCAGCTCTATCCGCGGATGTTCAATCACCAACCGTTTGCCGACAATCTGCTGGCGAAGCAGGGAATAGGCCCGCAACACCAAATCCAGGCGCTCGGCTTGAAAAAACACGTGCGAGTGATCGGCATCGCGGATCACCACATCGGATAATTCGAGATGAATTCTGGGAAACACCTCCAGGTGCGCTTCCCTGACTTCGATCTTGCGGCCTATTTGCTGTTCAACTTGGTCGAGCAGAAGTTGCTTGAACGCGTTGGGGTCGTAGAGGAGAGGAAACGCGAGGATACCGACCGCAAGAAGGAGGATCGCCACGATACCGAGCATCAATGTCCTGAAGCGAACGGTACTCCTCCTTTTTTATCAGAAACCGACTCCTTGAGATGATGCGAGTCAGTGTACCGAATCGAGGAGGATAAAGACAATCATACAAAGAGTCGCTCAGAGGATAAAGACAATCATACAAAGAGTCGCTCAATGGAACACTGCTCGCTGAACTGAGGCGGAAATATGGTGAGTGGAGGAGCGGATTCACGTTTATCCATCTTCACTTCAGTTCACCTCGCAACCCGGCAAGCCGAGGTTCTCTCAATCTCAATCATCGTCAAAAGGCCGTCATCATAAGATGTCTGCCTCGTAAAAGGCCGGACGGCTCTTCTTCTATGGACATTCTGCCTAGTTACATTACCCAAGTTGATTCTCATGGCGTCCTGAGCAAAGATAGCCGTCAGACTTCAGCGGGTCTGCCTCCGGTTACTGTGCTGAACGTGAATCCTCCTTCAGAAGCTGAGCGCTGACGGCTGGGGCGCTCCGGACTTACACCATGGCTGACTTTTATCAAACCGGTTCCATTGCGACTCTCCATCGACTTGGGCAGGATAATTTGCAACTGCTCGAGGACGAATTGCTGGAGTACCGCGCCAGCAATCCGATCGCGCTCGTCTTGCCCTGTCTCTATTCCGAACTGCAAGGACCGGCCTTAGGCGGTATCGTCAACCACCTGACGCAAGTGTCCTACTTAAAAGAGATCGTCATTGCTCTGAGCACTGCTTCTGCGCTGGAGTTCCGGCGCGCCAAGGATTATTTCAAGGCCTTGCCCCAAGATGTCCGACTGATCTGGATCGAAAGCCCCCGCATTCAGGAAATCCTGAAGCTCTTAATCAATCAAGAGATCGACATCGGCTTGCAAGGGAAAGGACAATCCTGCTGGATCGCGTTCGGCTATGTGCTCGCGCGGCAACAGAGCAAGATCATCGCGCTGCATGATTGCGATATTCTCAGCTACCATCGCGCGTATTTGGCGCGCCTCTGTTATCCCGTCGTCAATCCGAACCTGGGTTACGAGTTTTGCAAGGGCTATTATGCGCGCGTCACCGATCATTTCGGCGGACGCGTCACGCGATTGTTCATTACTCCCCTGATTCGGAGCCTTGAACGCCTGGTCGGTCGTCATCCCATGTTAAATTTTTTGGACAGTTTTCGATATCCATTGGCCGGAGAATTCGCCATGGTCAGCGATCTGGCCTGGACAAACCGCATTCCGGGAGACTGGGGATTGGAAGTCGGTGTCCTGGCAGAGGTCTATCGGAATTGCGCGCCACGGCGCGTGTGCCAGGCGGATCTCACCGACAATTATGATCACAAGCATCAGGCCCTCTCCGCGGATGATCCCAACAGCGGCCTGCACAAAATGTGCGTTGACATCGCGAAATCCGTGTTTCGCAATTTAGCCAGCGAAGGGGTTGTGCTGTCGGATGGTCTCTTGAAGACCCTTCGCGCCACCTACCTTCAAATTGCGCAAGAAGCGATCAAGAAATATGAGGATGATGCC
>DATEPO010000428.1:0-8992 GCA_035273145.1 Nitrospiraceae bacterium | reverse complement strand
GGACTATGCTTTCTGCAACATGACCTCAGTCGCTTTGATGGCTGCCGTCCGACTCATAGGCTTGACCAATGGGTATGAACGGACTAGGGTAGCGTATCACCGTCAATGAGGCCCGCATGGATACTCCTTTCCCTACCCCTGCTTCTTTCTCTTCTTTCTCTCCACCTGGTATGAACATCGCGCTAGTGGATGTTGATATCAAAGAGGAACTCAGTCGCCGGCCATGCCGCACGCCTGATTATGAAGCTGAACACCGGGCCTTACTCCAACTTGCACAAGCGATGGCCGAAACGCCGTCGGAGGTCCTTCAAAAGTTGATCGACATCACCTGTGAAATTTGTCGAGCGCATACCGCTGGGCTGAGTCTGCTGGAAATGCATAATGGCGAGGAACTGTTCCGCTGGGAAGCGGTCGCGGGTCGGTATGCCAGTTATCGGAACAACACCATGCCGAGAAATGCCAGCCCGTGTGGAACTACAGTGGATCGGAATGTCTCCCAGCTAATGTACATGGCCGAACGGATTTTCCCGACTTTAAAGGCCGATCCCCCTGTCGTTGAAGCGTTGCTGCTGCCGTTCTCTTTGAACGGAAAAGCGATCGGCACGATTTGGGTAGTGGCTCATGATGAGACGCGCAAGTTTGATGCAGAGGATGAACGCATCGTCACTACCCTGGCCCAGTTTGCGGCAGCCGCCTGGCAATTATGGTCAGCACGCACTGCCGCCGAATGTGCGCAGCGAGAACTGGAAGACAAGGTCATGGAGCTAGAAACCTTCCATGATATTGTTGTTGGACGTGAATTGAAAATGATGGCGCTAGAAAAAGAGGTCGAGCGATTGCGGACTGAGAAGACAACCTGAGCGCCGTACTAAGTGAGCACGGTAGTAGTTTCATCCCTCCGCGTGCCCTGCCGGGCCCTCGAATCCATTCACTAAAGTCCGCACTGGACCTAACGTTAAAAAGGCTGAACAACCCGGTTTAGCGTTTAGGAGGCATCCCAAACGATAAGCGAGGGGGCATTTTTCGGTATGCCTGGGGGGAGTTTGGTGAAAAGGGGTAGGGAGAGAGATGGCTGGTTGATGCCCAGTCCGCGCTCGAAAGGCGCAGCAACGCGGCAGTCTTCTACATTTTGGGCAGCGTCACTTACCTAACCTCTTGAGCATGTTCTGCACGCGCCGTGTCGATTGTGCAGCTTTATTGCGCTTCGTAATGATCGGTTGTGGAACGTGCAACCCGAAATATGTCGGCATGTGTACCCCCTTAAGCCTGAGTATTTAATAAACCTATCATCTAACGTTCGTACGTCAAGCATGTGGCGGGGAAGGTGATGCCAAAGTTGCTATGGTCCGTGGCGAGAATCAGGACGAGGCGGGTGTACCATGGTTGCAGGCCCGTTAGGCGGATTGCAGGGCACCACTTCGACGCTTCTTCACCTCGCGAGAGCTCGGCTCCTCACTATCTCAGTCCTGCTCTGAAGAGGAGGGGCAAGCGAGGGAGAGAGGCGTGCCCCCGTACTACCGGTTGACGTGGAGTGGCTGTCTAGCTCCGATGGTGATGATGTGAACGGTGTGAACCATGCGCGAATGGCCGATATCCGTGTGGTCGATATGGGAAGTACGCGCCGGGGGGATAATAGAAGGGCCTGGAATAGATGGGAGGGCCGAAGCCCAACCAGTAGCCATTATAGTACGGGGGCGGCAACAACGGGTCAGCGTACGGTACAGGATAATAACCGGTCGTTCCATAGAACCCGACTCCCGCGCAGCCCACTGCCATGAGAAGAAGAGCACTCATTACCAGGGCACTACATACCTTCCTCATGCTTCATCGTATCGCACGGCACCAAAGCCGAGTAGTGGGACATCTACGCAACTCTGCCATCGCTTCATTCACCGAAAAGCCGACACCTGCCACGCCGACCGAAATATTCTCTCGCAGCACCTCACTGATTGCCATTGAAAGAAGATCTCGCCGTGACTGTGTACTGTCTTCACTACCGAGGTTCTCGGTAATGCTTAGGACACAGCCAGCAGGCAGGAGACCCGAAACAGCGGTGAATGGTTGTGGATGGAACAGCAACGCACGTGTTACGGCCACAGAAAAGCCGCAACTGCTGCTGCTATGGCACTGGCGACAAACGCCATCAACAACCCATGCTCTTGGATACGAGGATCATTGGTAACCATACTCCATCTCTCACCCCGGTTCCTATTCTTCTTAAATTATCCTGCCAGCTCCGCGGGGCCTGCAATACGACATTGCATTTAAGGCGTTCAACCTGCATTTCCGTAACCCTAGTTGCACCATGCCAGATAGGAATCGTTACCCCAACGACTTGATATCTGTTGATGAGCTAGAAGAACGGCAACTAGGTCGTGCCGGAGCCGAGAGGGCGATGCGATGCGCAGGCGAAGTTATTTGCATTACGACGGGGTGAAAACATCGTCAACGCCGGAAGCGATGTAGCGTCCTGCCGGTCCTGACAGGGCAGTAGCAGCCATCGAATCCAGATACCAAAGTCCGCGCTGGACCTCAGTACTTTGTTTTCTCGGAGCATGCCAGGGGGGAGTCTGATGAAACTTGCATGTCGTAGGGGCTAACGGGATTTAGAAGACAGGTACTGCCTCCGCCGCTTTCGGGATCTCTTGGTACGTCCGTCCAGGTAGATCAGGGACCAGAGGGAGCACACTACCAGCAGGATTAAGTTAAGCGCAGCCATGACGCCTCCTTGTAGTGAACGGCAGGGCTTGAATACGCGGCAATGGTTGCAGAGGTAGAGGAGGGAGACTCACAAAAGCAGCGGGTGATAATACCCTCTGTCGTGTCCCGGTGTTGGAGTCGGCCTCCCCGCGCACCTTATAGCCGGGGCTTCAACGTTTCGGTAGATTAGTCCAGTACCAGTTGCCGCATTTAAATGCCTTACATGATAGGGCCAGATGTCGTGCGTGCGGTACTAGAGCCAGCCGTTTTCATAGTCCCGAAAAGCCGGTTCGCCGTTTAAGGCGCACCCCGATGTGGTTTGACGGACCGGTTTTTCGCACTGCCCGATACGCTTCCAATCGTTGGCGGTCCTCCGGGATGCCGAACGTGAGTTGCGCGTCGCACGTAGCTAGGATGGCTCCGGCTGCTCGCCCGGAGGGGTGAGGAAGGCTTGATTCAGTGAGTCCAGATAGCGACTCAATGCGCGTTCTTCATGCGGTTGCAGCGTGATGAATTTGACACCAAAATATTTCTTCGGGGCCGTCCACGCTACCGCGCCTGCTTGAATCACGAGCGGCTGCTCTGCTTGCGCGACTCTCAGTCGCAACGTCACTGATGCCCCGATGGGGGGCAAGGTCCCGCTTTCAACTTTACAGCCGCCGTAGGAGATGTCATAGAGCGTCCCGACGCCTTGTGCCTCTCCCGAAAAGGAGATTGGAATGGGATCAAAACAAGTCGAAAACCGGTCATGTTGGCGAGCCAGCATGAGGACGGAGAATACTACAACGTCCACGGTGGGAATATCCGATGTTATACCTAGATGCAGCCATACAAACGCACAGTATCGCAGTTCTAATGCCTCTTAGGTGACCGGCAGACGTTAACGTTGGCCGATTCTGAAACGTCCGAAAATCTGATTTAGCATTTAGGACGCACCCCAGCGTGAACTGGCGAGCCATTTTTTGGGGTGCCGGGGGTTAGCATCGCTCAAATTCCGGTTGCGCCTGGGTTGCATGGTTGCAGGCGGGCGACCCTATATGGCCCGTTTCTGCCCACACCATCCGCTCTATTCAGGCGGCTCTTCTGTCGATTGTGGGTCTTGGCAGGTAATTCGTAAACCGCAGGTCGTTGGTTCGATTCCAATCGCCGGCTCCATACACAGTAATACGTTAGCAGGGCAGGCCGTCCCGGCGTGGAATCAGAAATAGAGCCTTCTTGCTGAAGGATCTTAATCATGGATGACTGAAGAAACCCACACCAAGCCGTAGTCGCGGCGTGTTGGGACTGGGTTCAGGAAGGCTGAAGCGGCCCCCGCCCATCTTCGTCGATCGGTGTCTTTTAAAAGACTGCCGCTTGCCGTAGTCGTTTCCAAATTATTAATGCACCTAAGAATACCCCATGCTACCGTCCCAATCGAGCCCGGAACGGTCAGAACGTTCCACAGATAAAGAGGAGCACGATTCGATAAGACAGACGCTATTTTGGAGTAATGTCGGTAGTTATTTACTTGCGTCAAGTTTATCAGGCGCACAACGTGAGGCGGAGTGGTTTGGGGAACGATTGTATGATTGAGTTAAGTGATGAGATGTCCTGGTGCATCAAGCTCCCGACCGATAATGAGAAAGACGTGTACAAACTGACTGGCAAACCTTCATGATGTCCAGCCGGTCTGTAGAGTGCCAGGATGCAGTTAGGAATCGGCAGGCGCTTCGTCGGCTTGGTTATTGTGTCGAGGGTGAGTGCGGTGTCCCCACAAGAGCCAACTGTGGCCGTTTCTTTGGATTGGAGGGGCCGAATCTAGAGAAGGTACTGCATGTTCCCGGAGGACAAGGATTTGGACAAAATCTCGGATTTCCCGAAGAAGCGCTACAATTTCCTTCTCTGACTTCATACGGACCTCCCGACACTTCGGAAACGCCTGCACTCCCATAATCGTATAGACGTATAGCCGTTCTGCGAGGTAATCCGCCATTGTCTCTTCGTCGTAAGACTTTGGTCGATATAGAGAATAGAAGGCAGGCTGGCTGCTGTCAGCATGGTTTTCTCTATCTAAAAATACGGTCCCTAGCCCAAAAAGGTCTTAACTGTAGACGCAGGGTCACGCCAAAGCCGTTATTGCGAAGTACTTAAATTCTCAAATTCGTGTCACGCAACCGCCGTACTAAGCCATTGTAGGCAATCAGGGGCATTTTCGTTGCCAATCAAGTACATTCGCTTTAAGATAAATTCACGTCCAAGGCATGAGGAGTACGGTCCAAGATACAGAATTCTGCTGCCGTTGTGATTGTCATGGCTAAATCATATGTCGTGTGGCTCAAACTTGGTCTACGACAGAAGGTGGCCGTCATTCTCCTTGGCGTTCTTGCCCCGCTCCTCGTTGCGTTGATCATCCATATCGCACTGATCGATTATCTTCGTTCTTTACAAGAGCGGCACCACCATCTCGTTCTTGCTCTTGAGCAGGTACATGTTCTTGAGCGCGTCGCTCTCGATATTGAGGATGCGTTTCGTGGCTATGTGCTCACGCGAAAAGATCTCTTTCTTGAATCTTTGAAAGAGGCCGAAATGCGGTTGCAACCTGCCTTGAGCAAGATGGAGCACCTCGCCGCTAGGGCATCGATATTAAATGACAAGACCGCTGAAATCAGACAACGCCTCCATGACTTCTTGACATCGAAGCACGAACTTCTTGTGCGGCTGCAGGCTGGTTACCCTGAGGAGGTTTTGAAATATGTCGAGTCTAGGAAGGCGATTGAAGCTTCTCAGGAGTTAAAAAGCGAATTGCGGTTTTTGGAGGACCGGTTTGCCCAGCGGTTAGAGAGCATGGAGGCCGGACAACTGTGGACCGCGCGTGTCGCTTTCTGGGGATTATTGGGGGCGGCTGTTGCAGGGATTGCTCTCGGATATTTCGCGATCCGTCTTTTTGGCGAATCAATCGTCGGGCCGGTGGCGGCATTGCAACGATCAGTGTGGGCACTAGAAGCGAATTCTGCAGAAAGCACGGAGATCAGACTGATTGCGGGTCGCTCCTCGGATGAGATCAGTCAGTTGGCGCACTCCTATTTAGAAATGGTTGACCGTGTCAGGCGACAGATTCGTGAACTCGAAGCACTCAGTGCAATCGGCCACGAAATCAATATCATTGATCCCGATGGATTAGAGGGTGTGTTGCGGCGCATTACCAACCATGCTGCTGAGCTGCTGCAGGTTGATATCTGTCTGGTCATGCTCAGGAACGATCAGATGGGCTGCTGGATCGTTGAGGCCGCCTCTGGGGTCTGGAGTGAGGGATTGAATAAATCTGTCATGCTGTGGGAAGAATTTCCTCTATCGGTGCAAGCGTTCGAAACCAAGCAGCCGGTCATCGGGGAGGATTTGCGCCGTGACCGTGGGCCGGAGATCATGAGGCGGAATCAGTTCGGCCAGAGCATGCTCTCCATTCCATTGCTCTCCCAAGGGGTGGCATTTGGGGTGTTGGTGCTCATGCAAGAGCGAAAGGTCTCACGCGGGGAATGGAATATGGCGTTAGCGAGAGGCTTTGCGAATGAAGCGGCTATCGCCATCGCCAATGCGAGGCTGTACGAGACAGCCTCGCAAAAGGGGCGGCACGTCCAAACTCGGATTCGTGAATTGCAGCATCTTGCAGAAAATCTGGCCCATGATGTGAAAGCTCCTGGAGAACAAATTGAAGGGTTGGCATCTTTACTCAGAGCAGATCCACACAGTCAATTGAGTGATGAAGGCATCCATTGGTTAGCGCTCATTGAAGTCTACAGCAAGGAGCTGAGAAAGCGGGTTGAACACATTTTTACCCTGGCGCGGGTCGGCTCTCAATCTGCTGCCGTAGAGGCTGTCGATCCGTCCGTCATCATTCAGGATATCTTGAGGCTGCGAAGTGGGGAGCTTGAGCAAAGCCGGACGCGCATAGAGGTTCAGAAGGAACTGCCCCTCGTCGCGTGCCATGAGGCCTATCTTCGGCAGGTCTTTGACAATGTCATTTCCAATGCCATTAAATTCTCCAGCGGTCAGCAGAACCCCCTCATTAGCATCTCATGGGAACGAAAAGGGGAGCACATCTGTTTTAAAGTATTCGACAATGGCCCTGGTATTCCTCTCAAAGATCACGAACGAGTTTTCGCACCTTTTGTAAGGCTGAACCCGGACGAAACAGCGGGCAGCGGAATCGGCCTCACCATTGTTCGGCGAATCGTTGAATTGTATAACGGACGAGTATGGATCGACTCACAGGTGAAGAGCGGTTGTGCCGTCGTCTTTAGCATACCTGCTGTGGGTGATTTAGGCGCAAGTAGGTTTGTTGGAGAGGCCCCCAAATGGACATATGGGAGCATGTAAACTGTAGTAACGTACTCGACCCGATGTTTGAGGTGCCGGTATGACGACCGTCTCGAAAAACGCCAAGGCCTCTTCGACACCGTTTACCATTTTAATTGTGGAAGACGATGCCGGTGATACTGAGATTATGCTGAAAGCGGTCGAGCAAGCCGATCTCCGCGCCATCGGGGGTGACATTTGGATTGAGATCCGGGCGACGGCAGAAGGCGCACTTCAATTGCTCTCTCAGCAGCCTGTCGATCTTGTCCTATCCGATATGGTGCTTCCAGGGATCAGTGGCCTGGACCTCGTCACAAAAATACAGGAAATCGATCGGAACCTTCCCGTGTTGATTGTGACGAGGGTGGACGAAGTGCCGGCTGCTGTGGAAGCTATGCGTCGTGGAGCCTTTGATTATCTGATAAAGCCAGTCAATTCACTTGATCTTGGGATGCGGCTTCATCGGGCTGTCCGTATTTCTGAGATCGTCCGTCGCGGAGTTGCGTACCAACGTCTTTTCGAGCAAGAGATGACGACGGGAAATATGGTGGGCACGAGCGAAATGTTTAAGGATCTGATGCAGCGCGTCAGGCTGGCCTCTCAGGTTCGATCGACCGTCCTGATCCTTGGTGAAACCGGAACCGGCAAGGGGATGATCGCTCGATCGATCCACGAACAAAGCCGCGAACGCGACAAGCTCTATCAAGTGATCGACTGTACGACTGTGCCGGAAAGCATGGTGGAAAGCGAGCTGTTTGGCCATGTGCGTGGCGCATTCACCGGTGCGGTGTTGGACAAGCCGGGCTTGATCGAACTTGCGAATGGGGGAACGGCTTTTTTTGACGAAATCGGCGAGTTGCCGCTGCCCATGCAAGCCAAGCTGCTGCGCGTCTTGGAAGATAGTGAGATTCGTCCGGTTGGCGGAACTCGAACCAAGCGGGTAAATCTCCGAGTGATCGCAGCGACGAATCAGGATCTCGAGGAAAAGGTTCGGACGGGAGGGTTTCGTCAAGATCTTTACTACCGCCTTGCAGCGGTTGAGATCAGGGTCCCACCGCTACGAGCACGTCCCGAGGACATACCGGTCCTCGCTCGGCATCTGCTTCAACGGCTGGAATCCGAAATGCGAAGGCGGGGATGCCGGTTCGATCCTAGTGCGCTCTCGGAGCTCGTGGCCTATCCGTGGCCGGGCAACGTGCGTGAATTGCGCAATATCATTGAGCGAGCCGTGATGCTCGCAAAGACTGAGTGCATCACCGGGAGCGAGGTCAAGTTATTGCTTCCCCGGCGTAAAGGTTTGAGCTCACCCATTGAGGTTTCGGGATCTGCGGAAGAGCCTTATATCCAAGCAAAGAAGAAGATCGTGGCTGATTTTACGAGTGCCTACCTCAAAGTGAAACTGGCGATGGCTAATGGATTGATGACGCAAGCTGCTCAGAGCAGCGGTATCAATCTCCAATACTTCTCGCTGCTCAAGAAACGCTATCTCTCTCAGGATGACAAGCTGTGATGGCATGGCAATTTTGGTAACACAGTGACGCTTGCCAGACGACGTTTGCAGCCATCAAAATTATTAAACGTCTACCACGTTACGCCGTCGAAACATTTTTATCCTTCCTCCTATTTTCTAAGGCAATGGCTCCACATTCTTCGCCTTTTCTTGTCCAGTTTATCGTCCTCATAGTTTTATATAATCATGTAACAGTTTAATAAGACGTGCATTTATCGTTTAGGCTGGTCGCATTTCATAGATTTGTATGAGAAATTACCTCATTCCGAATGGCACTCAATCGTCTTGCTCCTAGATATCGAAAAATAGCTTTTATTTACAGTTGCTTATGAATCATCAGTATCTGATGCGACTCAATCCATCTATGGCAATCCTTTTGCGTTAGGGTTGATGGCCAGTTCAAATTTTTTTGGCTCAGAAAGGAGGGTTACGCACTACGGTCGGATTTTA
>DATEPO010000427.1:0-14608 GCA_035273145.1 Nitrospiraceae bacterium | reverse complement strand
GACATCGAATGGAACGATTTTAGGGGAATTGCGAGTCAGCAAGTTTCTTCTCGAACATTTCTCAGATCAAACCTTGATGTCGTTTCGTCCCGGAGAGCTCTCGAATCCCGTCGCGTTGCCGCAGGCTCTGCAGGCTGTCGGATATCGGTACAGTTCAAGCACGACGGCCAATAACTCGCTGACCCACCTGCCCTATCAACTAAACTATGATCGATTACACGATGCAGAAATGGACGTGTTTGAATTCCCGGTCACCGTAGAGGACGAGGAGTTGCCGAAGCTCGGTGAGCGCTTATCCCAGGCGGTGGAACTCGCGCATCAGATCAGCCGCTATGGCGGCTCCTTTGTTCTTCTGATTCATCCTAACATCCTGGATCACAAGTTGGAGTTCGAAAAGCGCTTCGTGGAGAGTGTGAAATCGTTTGCCTGGTTCGGTTCTGTCTCGCAGTTCGGACAATGGTGGGCTGCTAGAAATGACATGGCCGTGGATGTAGCTGCGGAAGGCGAGACGTATGTTTTGACTCTGCACCTTCCAAGTCCTATGGCCGGTTTGACTGTGCACATCCCGAAAGGATGGAGCCTGGACACACGCGACGCGAAGCTTGCCTCAGCGGAGCAAGTCGGACACGCCGTCATCGTTCATGACGCGCGAGGCACCATCACGCTGCACTTCTCTCGAAGTCGCCAGACCTGACGATGTCCCGCCCGGAGCGCGGATGACATCGCAGAGCTTCCTCTCAATCATCTCAAAAGTATGCGCCGTCGCAGCCCATCGTTTCTCAAGGCTCCTGAGAATTGACACCTTCTCCCGCGCCCCTCTAGAATGCCGCTTCTTATGAACGATCGATTTCTGAAAGCGTGTCGGCGGGAGCCTGTTGATTGTACGCCCGTCTGGTTCATGCGCCAGGCCGGCAGGTACATGAAGGAGTACCAGGCCGTGCGCGCCACTCGTTCCATTCTCGATGTCTGTAAAACGCCCGAACTGGCCGCCCAAGTCACGCTTCAACCCATCGATCGGTTTGCCCTCGACGCCGCCATTATCTTCGCGGATATCTTGTTGCCGCTGGAAGCCATGGGGCTCAGCTTGGAATTTACCGAAGGAGAGGGGCCGGTCATCGCCAATCCGGTCCGAAGTCGAGCGGCGGTCGATCGTTTGAAGATGATCGATGGCGATGAACTGCGCTATGTGTCCGAGGCAATTCGGCAAGCGCGGCGAGCTTTGGCCGATCGTGTCCCGTTAATCGGCTTTGCGGGCGCCCCGTTCACATTAGCGAGTTATGCGATTGAAGGCGGCGGTTCGCGGAATTACATCGAAACTAAATCCCTGATGTATCGCGAGCCGGAGGTCTGGCATCGCTTGATGGACAAACTGACGCGCGTGGTGACGGGCTACCTCCGGCAGCAAATTCAAGCAGGAGCACAGGCCATTCAACTGTTCGATAGCTGGGTCGGCTGCCTCTCTCCGGGTGATTATGCGGAATATGTGTTGCCGCATGTGCAACTCATTTTCGAAGGCCTGCAACGTGAGGGAGTGCCGCTGATTTACTTTGGAACCGGCACGGCGACGCTGCTGCCTCTCATGCGAAAGGCCGGCGCAAATGTACTCGGCGTAGATTGGCGGGTACACCTGGATGATGCGTGGGCGACGATCGGGTACGATGTGGCCATTCAAGGCAATCTCGATCCGGTCGTGTTATTTGCGCCGCAGCATGAAATTGAACGCCGTATCGAGGATATCCTTGGCCGCGCCGGCGGGCGCCGCGGGCATATTTTCAATCTAGGGCACGGGATTCTGCCCCACACGCCGGTGGAACACGTCGCCGCCGCGCTCGATCTGGTGCACAAATTGAGCGAGCGGTCCTCGCTAAGGTAAAAGTAAAAAGGCAAAGTGAAGATTCCTCAACACTTTTAACTTGTACCTTTTTACTTGAGGCAATCATGTCGCATATTGCCGTTTTACTTCTGGCCCTCGGCGGGCCGGACAGCGTGGAGAATGTCGAGCCGTATCTCTTGGACGTGCGTGGCGGGCGGCCAACATCGGTTGAGCTGATCGAAGAGATACGAGAACGGTATCGGCTCACGGGCAGTCAATCACCGGTCCTCGGGATCATGCGCGAAGTCGCGTCCCGGCTTGAGGACAGATTGAATGCTCATGGATCGGAGAGGCACCTAGTCTCCATCGGGATGCGGCATTGGCATCCGTACATCAAAGATGCCTATGCCGAGCTCATGGCTGAGCGACCGGATCGGCTGATCTGCATCTGCATGGCGCCGCAATATTCAGCACTGAGTGTCGGCGCGTATGTCAAAAAAGTCAAAGAAGCGAGAGCGGCGCTCGGAGGAGCGTTCCCCATCAGCTATGTGGAAAGCTGGTATCGCCATCCTGGATTGATCCAGGCCATCGTAGACAATATTCAGCACGCCTTGGAGAATTTTCCCACAGATATCCGATCGACGGTTCCTATGATCTTTACGGCGCATAGTCTGCCCGAACGGATCCTTCAGATGAACGATCCCTATCCCGAACAGGTGCAAGGAACGATGCAGGCGGTGTGTGCGAAGTTGGAACACGTCAATGCACGATTTGCCTATCAGAGCCAGGGGCGTTCCGGTGAGAAGTGGCTCGGCCCTTCTGTCGAATCAATGATCGAGGCGCTTCACCGAGAGGGACATCGGCACGTCCTCATCGCGCCGATCGGATTTCTCACGGACCACCTCGAAGTGCTGTACGATGTCGATATCGAGTTTCGACGGCTGGCGGAGTCCAAAGGGATGCACCTCGAGCGTATCGCGATGCTGAATGCCGCCCCGCCCCTCATTACGATCCTCGCTTCACTGATTGAGGAGCATCGAGCTTCTCTCGTCGGGTAGTTGTATCGTCATGGCGGTATCCTCGAAACATGTCGTGATCGTCGGTGGCGGGATTACCGGACTGGCAGCGGCGCATGCCTTGCAGTCGCGAGCCGCCTCATTAGGCGTGCCGCTGACCTGTACGTTGATTGAAGCCGAAGGTCGCTGCGGCGGCAAAATTCTCACGCATCGAGTCGATAATTTCGTCATCGAGGCCGGCCCTGATTCGTTCCTGTCCCAGAAGCCGTCGGCGTTGAACCTCTGTCGCGAACTCGGACTCGCCGATCAACTGATCAATACCAACGAGACGCAGGAAAAAGCGTTCGTCTATTCGCGAGGGCGGCTGAGGCCGCTACCTGATGGGTTCGTCGTCGTCGTGCCGAACCGGTTAGGTCCATTTTTGCGAAGCGGGCTGCTCTCGTGGCGCGGGATCATTCGGATGGGGTTGGATTTCGTGATTTCGAAACACCCTACGGCGGAGGATGAATCGCTTGCCGCCTTCTTCCGACGACGGTTTGGAGCGGAGGCGTTTGAACGACTCATCGAGCCGCTCATGGCTGGAATCTATGCGGGGGATGCCGACGACTTGAGCATCCGCGCGGCCTTTCCGCGATTTGTGGAGTTGGAACAACGGCACGGCAGTCTGCTCCGAGGCATGCTCACGGCCGGTGCGCCGAAGTCTGTGGATGATCCTAGCCAACCACAACGGACGACCTTTGTGACGCTGCACGGCGGATTGAGTACACTCGTCGCAGCGCTCCTGAATCGTATGGCGACGTCGGGAGTCAAGGTCCTGTATGACCAACGAGTGACGGCCATTCGCGCCCGGTCCATGAGATCCGTCGCATTGCCATACGAGCTGCTCTTCGAAACCGGATCATCGATGCCTGCCGATGCCGTCATCTTGGCTACACCGGCATTTGCCTCGGCTGAGATCGTGCGCGGTCTGAGCATCGAGGCGTCGGCCTTGCTGGCCGCTATCCCGTATGCCTCGACAGCCACCGTATCCATGGCGTACCACACGACGGATCTTGGCGCGATGGTGAGAGGATTCGGGTTTGTCGTGCCTCGAATTGAACGCCGGGATCTGTTGGCTGCGACGTGGACGTCGCTCAAGTGGCCGCATCGAGCGCCCTCCTCGCATACGCTGGTTCGGTGTTATGTCGGTGGAGTTGGGCGAGAGGCGATTACCCACACTGATGATGCATCGATGATCCGGCGGGTACGCGACGAATTACGGGCCATCGCCGGGATTACGCATGAGCCGGTCTATGCTGAAGTAAATCGCTGGGAACGAGGGATGCCCCAGTATCAACTCGGCCACCATCAACGGTTGGAAAAGATTCAGGGTCAGCTCCAAGCGTACCGCGGCCTGTATCTGGCGGGGGCGGCCTATCATGGAATCGGCATCCCGGATTGTATCCGGGATGGGACCGAAACCGCGGAGCGCGTGCTTCGAGATCTATGCCCGGTCCCTGCCTAGATCGATAGTCTGTCGCTCGACATGCGGACAAATTGGCGATTACTATAGAGGACTCTCGGCAGAAGAAAACGTGACGAAGATGAGGTAACCGGAGAAATGGAAGCGATCTGGTGGATAGTAGCCGTAGGAGGCGTGGCGCTCGCCGCGCTGGCGCTCTGGCGATGCCGAGTTTTTGGGAAGGAGCTTCAGCAATTGAAACGCGCGCAGTACTATAGCGAGAGCCGGCTGAAGCGAGTTCCTGAAGATATTCGAGAGGCGGTGCAGCCGTTGCGATGGCAAGTGGCCAATGTGACATCCGGGAAGCCGGTCTTGCGGGAGTTGATTGTCACCGGACGGCTGTATGTCGATGTGACGGCCGAAGAAGCGCAGCGGCTGATCGAAAGCGGCGGAGGGTATCAATCGGACGCACTCCTCGTCTTGGATGTCAGGACGCCCAAAGAGTTCGCCGCCAAACATGTCTCGAACGCCAGGCTGGTTCCCTTCGAGGAACTGGATAGACGGTATCGGTCGGAGGTGCCCGACACGCGAGAAAAAATTGTGGTCTATTGTTCGAGCGGCGAGCGGAGCCGGCTTGCCTGCGACTTGCTGGGACGCGCGGGCTACACCAATGTGTACAATGTTCAGGATGGACTACAAGCCTGGCGCGGCCCGACAGACGGTGAAGGGGAGCTGACTTTCATTAAGCTGGAGCGCAGACAATGACCTATCCGTTTACCATTCTCAACGTCAGCGGACCGTACCGGGAGCCGCGCGAGCTGGTCCTTTCGTACGATTATTCGGTACAGCGGCCGAATTGGCCGACACCGAATGGCGTGCGCGTGAAAGTATCGATACCGGACGAACTGGACTATTTGAAAACGAAGATCTTAACCCTCAGCGGCGGCACTCCGGGTCAGCAGATGATTATCACGCAGATGCTGTCTCGACGGATCGCCGACCACAAGCTGCACATGGCCAACGAAGCACAAATGTTCTTGGACCGCGGGGATGTGATGGTCGGCCCGTTTACCGGTCCCTTGGTTCATCTCTTCGCACAATTGGAGGCCTGGATGCAGGAGAACAAAGTCGCTCTTCGCCAAGAGATTACCGCCCACCTTCGTCTGTAAGGTCCGCTGTCCATCCACTCCTTGGTCGTACACTCCAGCGAAGTCAATCTTTTTTTCCTTTTAACCCGTCCCCAGAATCTGTGGATAAAGCTGTGAGCAACTCTCTCTCTGTAGGAGAAACGCCTACTCTGCGTCCACAGTTGGCAGGATGCCCAACTTTTAGGCATTGTAGAGCTTGAGTTGTCTACCACAAGATATTGGTGTCGTACGTACTACTTCGCAG
Organism: Nitrospiraceae bacterium; assembly: GCA_035273145.1. GTDB lineage: Bacteria > Nitrospirota > Nitrospiria > Nitrospirales > Nitrospiraceae > JAICXS01. Next base: position 8,946 of record DATEPO010000427.1, on the reverse strand, counting down.
CTTGGCGGCAGGGTTGGGAAGAAGCTGTGTATAGACTTCCTAAGAATTGCCGAACACCCGGCGATACTGTTTCGAATGTACCCCTGATTCATCGGCAAAGCCGAGCGAGCCTTGATCGGGGTTTCCGGTATCGTGCAGATCGATTCGGTAATGGCCTCGGACATGTTCCATGGCGGCTTCAAAGGGAATGGCTTGCGGGTACAATTCTCCCGGCGCATGTGCGCCGCGTGCCAGGACCCGGATGGCATCGGCCGTCGCATATTGTCGATCAGAAAAAATATAGACGTCTGCAATGGCGTGCGGCCCAAGTGTGTGCCCCGGTGTCGTGGCAGGAATGCCGAGGTCGGCGAGGGTATTGTGTAAACGCGCTTCGCGGAGTTTTTTTACAAGGCCGACGATTTGGCTGGCCGTCGCTTGGGGTGGAACGAGCAGGCTAATGGCATTCATCTCGGGGACCGTCGCGGCGACAGAGAACATTATGGGCGGCGCATCCGGCTCTTCGCCGATCCGCTGGACGGCTTCCGGATTCTCCGGGACGGTGCCTTGCTTATCTTTTTTGGGATTTGGAAGGAACACCGCGATGAGAGCCCATAATCCGATGATGACGCCGAAGAGGACCAGGGCCGGGTGTGCCCCGGCCCGTTTACCTTCCTCATAAGGATTGTGGTCTTTGTCCATAACTAGGGTGAGCCTTATGAATCAATGTTCCTTAGAGTCTATGGGGACGGGTGTCCGGTGTTTGGCGTGCTCCCATAGCGCATCCATTTCTTCCAGGGTCATGTCCTGAATGGAGCGCTCCGTCGCGATCGCCTGACTTTCGATATACTGAAATCGGTCGATAAATCGATTGATGGTTGTCCGGAGCGCTTCCTCCGGATTAATTTTCAGGAAACGAGCAATATTCACCATGGTGAAGAAGACATCGCCCAGTTCCGCCTCGAGATGCTCTTTCGATTCTTTGGCTGTCGCCGGCGTGGCCGCCGTATTGGCTGCCATCGCCTCCCGGAATTCTTGCAACTCTTCGTCCAGCTTGCCTAAGACCGGCGCAAGATCGGGCCAATCAAACCCGACGCGGGCGGCTCTCGCTTGTACTTGGAAGGCGCGGAGGAGAGCAGGGAGCGTTTTGGGAACGCCTTCTAAGGCCGAGCTGTCTTGTCCCTTTTCCGCTCGTTCATTCCGTTTAATTTGCTCCCACCGGACCTTCACGTCGTCGGCATTCAGATGTTCTTGCTTCTGATCTGCAGTCCCAAACACATGAGGATGGCGCCTCACGAGCTTCTGCGAGAGTGAATGAATGATGTCCTCGACGGAAAATGCCTTTTCTTCGGCGCCGATCTGCGCATGAAAGATGACTTGCAGCAAGACATCGCCCAATTCCTCGCGCAAACGTGTCGTATCGGTATGATCGATAGCTTCAAGCACCTCATACGCTTCCTCCACCAGATACGGCTTCAGCGAAACGTGCGTCTGCTTCCGGTCCCACGCACACCCATCCGGCGCGCGCAACTTCGCCATCAACTGCACCAGCTCATCAAACGCTTTCGACATTGTGGTCGACTTCCTCCGTCTTCTACTCGCACCCAAGAGGAGGAGCGACTAAGCGGACCCCACTGCGCGCCCTATTTCACCCACCCACTCCAGGCGCCAAGATGCGCCCCTTCCCGAGGTGAGTACAGTCTGATCGTGCGCGCTTTGGGAGCACAGGGGCCGTTTAGTTGCTCCTCCTCCACACTTCATTATTATGGATTTCCATTTGCGATTCAATCGGTCCTATGGTAAAAACGTGAGAGCTTCTGCACGGATAGATTCATAGATCGATGGTGTTGATGAAATGAGCGAAGAAGAATCCAAAGCGTTTGTCATTCGTGATCGTCGCGGTCATGGGGACGATAAGGACAAAGCTCAAGCCACTCCTACAGCCGCTCCCTCTTCTGCACCGGCACGATCCGCTTCTCATGGCGAGGCTGCACCACAGACCGAACCAAGCCATGAAGGCGCCATACCCGTCACCTTTTCCGGCTTTATCTTTTCCCTCAGTACATCGGCGATGATGTTGATGGGGGAGAAACTCGATCCGCAACAAGGGCAGATGCCCGTTAACTTGCCCCAAGCCAAAGAAATTATCGACATTCTTTCAATGTTGGAGAGCAAGACCCGAGGGAACCTGGCGACCGATGAGCAGGCGGTCCTGACCGACATGCTCTATGCCCTGCGGATGAAATACGTCGATGCCGCCTCCGGAACGCACGCGCCTCATTCATCGTAGCGATCCCTGCGAGTGACGGGCTCTCTTTCCTTCTCGATAGTCGGCGCTCCCGGTCCTCAACCGCCGCAACAGACGTGGCATCGGAGCTGTGGCAGAGCCCCGTCATTTCATGGCCATGTTCAGTATCTTTCTTTTCGGAGTCGCACTGCTCGTAGGGTGGATAGCGAATGGCGTATGGCTGGCGCACGTCCCGATGCATGCGGCTCATGTCCAGCTGAACGCGGAAAGAGCGCCCGCTCGATCTGAGGAAAGACGTGCATTAGAGAGAGTCCTTGTTTTCCCACGCCGTTTCCCCATCGAGCCATCCGATCTCATGGACGTTGTCACAATGTCTCTATCGATTCCCCGGGCTTTCGCAGTGTCTGACCGAGGACGTGCAGACCTCGATGCCGGATGGGCGCTCATCCGAAGCGGTGACTATCATGGAGCCATTCGCGCCTTGAACAAGGCCAAGGCCGTGTTGTCGGACGATCCGCGGCTCTTCCTCGGACTTGGTTTAAGTCATTATCGGTTGGCGCACTATGATTCCGCGAGCGTCAATCTGAAGCGGGCGCTTCACCTCGATGGGGCGCAGGAACAGGCGCATACCTTGTTAGGCGATCTGGCATTTATGCGCGATCACCTTGATGACGCCGTCCGCCATTACGAGTCGGCGTCGACACTCAATCCTAACGATGTCTCAATTCAGGACGGCCTATTCAGAGCGCAGCGCGCGCAGCAATTGGAGGGAGGCTTCGCACGTATCGTGACTCCGCACTTTATCGTAAAATGCGATGTGGCGCAGCGCGGAAACCTGAAAGGGTTGGCTGAGCGTTTGGAGGTGCTCTCTCGACGAATCGAGCAACAACTGCCGTCTCGATCAAGAGAAGCGATCGTCGTCATTCTCTATCCAGACCGTCGCTTTCAGGAGTTGACCGACAGTCCGTCATGGGCCGGTGGTCTCTTTGACGGCAAGATTCATATGGCGGCGCGACGGGTCCTTCATGCCTCGTCGGAAGCCGATGCCACGTTGACCCATGAGTATGCGCACGCGCTGGTGCATCGCCTCGCCCGTGGGCATGCGCCGACATGGCTGGACGAAGGCCTCGCTCTGTATCTTGAAGGTCGAGCGCTCTCATGGAGTGAGACCATCATCGACGGTCGGGAAGCTGAATTGACGCCACTGCATGCCTTACATGGAAGTTTTCTCAGCCTATCGCCTCACGAGACGAGATTGGCCTATGCGGAAAGTCTGAGTGCGGCATGGGCCCTTATCCATCGTTATGGCTGGCCTCGGGTTCGGGGCCTCTTGGAGACCGTTGCTGGGTCTGGCGACTTTAGCGCTGCATTTGAAACCGTGCTGAAAGAGCCCTATCATGTGTTTGAAGCGTCCTGGGCCACAGCGCAGCGTCACCGGAGTTTGTGATGGCAGATCGGTTGCATTCACAATCGGAATCGAGGGCCGGATCTCTACAGCCGAAGGATTCTCCTCTGGTCTCCGCGATCAGACCTGCTTCACCGCTTCTCTTTGAGACGGGCAGTCCTCAGGAAGACACGGTGATGCGTCCTGAAGAAGTCATGAGCGAACCGGACCGACGAGGCCCGCATCTTCGGCCCGTGTGGATTGTCTTACTCCTGCTGGTTCCTTCGCTCGTCCTGACCCTGTATTACTCCAAATATGGCACGCCCGGGGCAGCCGAGCCGGATTCTCTGCTGCCGACCGCCAATTATGCCTTCGTGCTGCTGTTGATCAATTTGGACCTGATCGGCTTGGTCGTGCTGACGCTGCTCTTATCCCGCAATCTGATCAAAACCTATTTTGAGCGGCGGCATCGCTTACTGGGGTCCGGGTTTCGGACAAAACTTGTCGCGGCCTTTATCGGCTTTGCCTTGATCCCGACGGTTCTGCTCGCCGTCGTGGCGAGCGGTCTAGTCAATAAGGCTGTGGACATGTGGTTCAACACGCAAGTCGAACAGGTGCTCAAGGATTCGCACGAGGTCGCACGCATGTATCGTGACGGCCATATTGCCCTGGCAGTCAACAGCGCGCGGGCAATCGGCCGCGAAATTTTTCGTGAAGATATGCTGACTCCCGAGCAGCGCGATCTCCTGGTGGCGGCGATGGCCCGCAAACGCGCCGAACACGATGTCGCCGGTGTGGAAGTGTTCTCTCCGAAAATGGAGACGCTGACGAAAACCCTCAACCCCGATGTCCCGGCTACGGTGCTCGATTTGCCCGTCGGGCAACTCGTCTTGCAAGTATTGAACAGCAATCGCGAATTGACGTCGGTGCAGGAATCGCAGACGGGTCGCCTGATTCGGGCCGGTGTCCCGATTCCGTCCAATATAAAGCATGGCGCGGTGGCCGGCGTCGTAGTCGTCGACGATTATTTGCCGGAATCGTTGCTCGCCAAATGGGAAGCGATTGCCCGTCAATATAACGAATACAAGCAAATCAAGGCGATGAAAAATCCGATCAAAGCAGGCGCCTATCTGTTTGTCGGCGGCATTACATTGATGATTTTGTTTGGTGCCACCTGGTTCGGGTTTTATGTCGCCCGCAGTATCACGGTGCCGATCCAGCGCCTGGCGGAAGCGACGAATGCAATTGCCCGCGGGAACTTGAACGTGCAGATCAAAGCGAAAGCCACCGATGAAATCGGCACGCTCGTCGATTCCTTTAACCGCATGACGCAGGATTTGCGGATGAGCAAATCCAAATTGGAGGAAGCGAACACCTCGCTGACTCGGTCGAATCAGGAACTCGATGACCGGCGGGCCTATACGCAAGCCGTGGTCGATACGATCGCGGCAGGAGTCTTGTCCATAGATCGAGGCGGAAGAATCACGACGTTCAATCCATCCGCCGAACGCATCCTTGGCGTGACGGGAGAGGCGCTTCGGGGGCGGCCCGTGAACGAGGCGTTTAAGGCTCGTGGGTTGGATCTCTTCCAGACCGCCTACGATCGGATGTTAATGGATGGCCGTGACAGTCTTACGCTCGAAGGCCAGATGGAAATCGAAGGCAAATTTCTGACCGTGGGGCTGAACCTATCCCGGATGCGGAATGAAGCCGGGGAGGACCTCGGATTCGTGCTGGTGTTTGAAGATTTGACGGAATTGATCAAGGTGCAAAAGGTGGCTGCCTGGCAAGAGGTCGCCCGCCGCGTGGCGCATGAGATTAAGAATCCGCTCACGCCCATCCAATTGTCCGCACAACGCCTTCGGAAGAAGTTCTTTGAAAAATCCTCCGATTTCGAGGCGATCTTCAACGAAACGACCGAGGTGATCGTCAATGAGGTCGGCAGCCTCAAGCAGATGATCGATGAATTCTCAAAATTCGCCCGGCTGCCGTTGCCGCAACTGGCTCGCCAATCGCTCCATGACGTGATGCGTGAAGTCATCCCGCTCTATAGCGGGGCACATCGCGACGTTGAATTTCAGTTGAAGCTGGACGAGTCCCTCCCGAACCTGAACCTCGATAAAGAGCAGCTCAAACGGGTCTTCGTCAACCTGTTCGACAATGCCATTCAAGCCATGAACCAGAAGGGGCGCGTGCTGGTGACGACGCGGTATGACACGAGGAAACATCGCGTGATCGTGTCCGTCGCCGACGAGGGAATGGGAATCAACCCCGAAGATCAGGAGCGCTTGTTCGTGCCGTATTTTTCACGAAAGAAAACCGGAACGGGGTTAGGATTGGCGATCGTCCATCGTATCATCACCGATCATGATGGACAAATTCAGGCGGCCAATAACCAGCCGAAGGGCGCCGTCTTTACGTTCGAATTACCGGTATGAGGACGTTCAAGGTGAAACGTTATTCGTTAAACGTCAGAAAGCTTTCCGGATGTCGAATAACGGGTAACGATTAACGAAGAACGGAGCTCCATGTCTGAATCCATTCTGATTGTCGATGATGAAGTGGCGATTTTAAATTCGTTGAGCCCTATTCTTGAGGACGAAGGCTATCAAGTGACGGTCTCCAAGAGCGGCGCCGAGGCGTTGAAGACATTGACCTCAGAGCCGCCCGATCTGATGCTGTTGGACATTTGGATGCCTGAGATGGACGGCCTCGAAACCTTGAAACATGCACGCGAGCAGATGCCGAAGCTGCTGGTCGTGATGATGTCCGGTCATGGGTCCATTGAAACGGCCGTCAAGGCGATCAAGCTGGGCGCCTATGATTACATCGAGAAGCCGCTGTCGTTGGAAAACGTGACGCTCCGAATCCGCCATGCCTTGGATCAGCGGCGCTTGGAAGAGGAAAATCAGAGCTTGCGGACAAAGGTCGAGCGGCGGTTTGAACTCGTCGGGACCTCTCCGGTGATGCAGCGGCTTCGCCAGTTGATCGCCACGGCCGGTCCCACCAATGGCCGCGTGCTGATTTCAGGTGAAAATGGAACGGGAAAGGAATTGGTCGCGCGCGCGATTCATGCGGCCAGTCCTCGGCGCGATCGGCCGTTTGTGGCCGTCAATTGCGCGGCCATTCCGGAAAATCTGATCGAAAGCGAATTGCTCGGGCATGAGCGTGGCGCCTTTACCGGAGCGACGGTGCAAAAGCGCGGGCAATTCGAGCAGGCCGATGGCGGCACGCTCTTTCTGGACGAGATCGGCGATATGAGCCTCAATACACAGGCAAAGGTGCTGCGGGTCTTGCAGGAGCAACAATTCACGCGGGTCGGGGGCACGAAGCTGATCAAGGTCGATGTGCGGGTGATCGCGGCGTCGAACAAGGATTTGGCGCAGGAAATCGGCAAAGGCAATTTTCGGGACGATTTATTCTATCGGCTCAACGTGCTCCCCATCGAAGTCCCTCCCTTGCGGGAACGGCCGGAGGATATTCCGTTGTTGGTCCGGCACTTTTTACAGGCGCACGCGGAAGAGCAGGGGCTGAAACCGAAGGACATTACCCCGGACGCATTGGAGCTGCTCAAGCAGTACGACTGGCACGGCAATATTCGGGAGCTCCGCAATCTGATCGAACGCCTCATGATTATGGTGCCCGCCTCGGTCATTGAGGCCTCTCAGGCCGCGTTGTTTATGCAAGTACGCCCCTCTGCGGTCTCTGCCACAGGGCAGCCGGTCATTTCCACCGGATCTGCGCTGGCGGGGAAGCATTACGATTCACTGCGGGACGCGCGTAATGCGTTTGAACGCGAATATATCGGCCGAAAGCTTCGAGAACATAACGGGAACGTCTCCCGTACAGCCGATGACCTCCAGATTGAGCGCAGTCACCTCCATCGAAAAATTAAACTCTTGAATATCGAGCTGCGCGCGGAAGGGTAGCCGGTCCGCTGGTAGCTCTTCTCCCGCCGGTACAGTTACCGCTAATTAGGCTTGTTCTCAAGCGCATCGTTCGTGTCCGACAGTGTGGTGAGAAAGATCGGCATCGTGCTCCAGATGTACTCGATGATGGAGAGCACGTAATCGCGTGACGCTACAAGATTACTCTGCCAGTCCGGGATAGCCTCATGCAGATCGAGAATGGGCTCTCGTTTCTGAAAGCAAATTTCATTGTAGAGCCGGACGTCGCGATTGAAGTGCTGCCGGATAAATTCAGAATGATTGAGACCCATCGCGACCGGGAGCGTCACCTCATCGAGCAAGTCCTGCGAAAGCTTGCGTTGCACGTGGTTGGAAGGATCGCTGCCTTTCGTCAGCAGGTGATCGATGATTACGGGATGTATCGCGGCGGGGAGGGCTTCGGTGCCCGCCGAGCCAACGATGTACGGCGAGGTCGGGCCAAGTAAAGATTTCAATGCATATTCGGCGACCATGCTTCGAAAGATGTTGCCGCTGCAAATGAATAAAATCGATGTCATAAAGAGCCGTACAATCCGCCTCGGATTGAAAAGGTTCTAAGGGTACCTTATGATGGTTCTCTGTGCGACGGCTAGCTGGATCTAAAGTCTCACGGCGCTACGACGCCTCCCGTATTCGGACGGTGGTGTTCGTCTGCCTGCTCTTATTCGCCACCGGTATGGCATGGGCCTCGTGGAGTCCAGACATTCATGTTCAGCGCGTGCCCTGGTCTCTTCATCTCGGTGAGGTCTCGGTCAACACTTGGTCGCAGTGTTTGCGAGAAGCCGCCTTTGTCAGTGGAGTGGACCCCGCGCTGTTGCAAGCGATTGTGACCGTCGAATCGGGCGATCATCCGTATGCCTTCGGCTGGTTCGATCATCAGGGGACGCGTCGTTCTTATAAGGCCGCGACCTACACGGCGGCACTGGCGCAGCTCGATGCGCTCGAACGCCGACAGATTCGCTTCGATGTCGGCTTGGCCCAGGTGAACAGCCGCAATCTTATGGTACTGGAACGACGGACCGGCATGGCTTCCGTCCACGCTTTGGATCCCTGCACGAATTTGCGTTTCGCCGGCATCATTCTTCGGGAGCAAATCGGAAGGCACGGACCAACATGGCGCGCGGTGGCCGGGTACAATGGCGCGTTAGCGTATGTTCCCAAGGTGCGCAAAATATATTGTGCGCGCATGCCTGATGCCTCGGCTTGCGATCGTATACTGCCGCTCTCGGAACTGTTGTGTGAGCCCATTCCTGTGTCCCAGACCGAGCGGTACTACAAGGTTTTCCGAACGCACGCCTAGCAGGATGTTGAAAAAGACTTCTTCTCACCCTCTCTTCCCAAGTGCGCCAAGACCCACTTTCCCCACTTCGTTCTCGCATCGCTCAAGGCCT
>DATEPO010000426.1:0-3074 GCA_035273145.1 Nitrospiraceae bacterium | reverse complement strand
AAAACATACGTCTCGCCTTCCGCAGCTACATCCACGGCCATGTCATTTCTAGCAGCCCACCATTGTCCGAACTGGGAGACAGAACCGAACCAGGCAAACGATTTCACACTCTCCACGAAGCGCTTTTCGAACTCCAACTTGTGATCCAGGATGTTAGGATGAATCAGAAGTACAAAGGAGCCGCCATAGCGGCTGATCTGATGCGCGAGTTCCACCGCCTGGGATAAGCGCTCACCCAACTTCGGCAACTCCTCGTCCTCTACGGTGACCGGGAATTCAAACACGTCCATTTCTGCATCGTGCAATCGATCATAGTTCAGTTGATACGGCAGGTGGGTCAGCGAGTTGTTGGCCGTCGTGCTCGAACTGTACCGATATCCGACAGCCTGCAGGGCCTGTGGCAACGCGCCGGGATTCGAAAGCTCTCCGGGACGAAACGACATCAAGGTTTGATCTGAGAAATGTTCGAGAAGAAACTTGCTGACTCGCAATTCCCCTAAAATCGTTCCATTCGATGTCGTGTTTCGATCCTTCACGAACGGCGTATAAGTCGGATATTGTTCCGTCCCGGTACCCATCGGGAACCGTGCAAAGAGTTTGGAATGAGCCACCGTATGGCTTCCGATTTCCATGCCCAGCTTTGCGAGCTTCTTAAGATGGACGATTCCTTGATGATCAAAAAAAATATCGTCGTTGTAATCACGGATGTACTTCGTCTGGATAAAATAGGTGCCGACCACGTCTTGACTCTTCTCATACTCGGCATAGGTTACGGCATTGGCCATGGACTGCGTGAAATCCACATCATGGGTCACCATCACCGAAAGTGACCGTCCAAACGGCACCGTGCCGACCGTCACCGCGTCAGGCTCGCCGGCTGTATAGACGTCCTTCAGAAACCGTAGCCAGACATCCAGGGAGGGATCAAAACGATTGTCATAGCTCCACGTCATCTCCTCCCCGCGATTGTTGTACCCCTTCAAGAGCAAAGCACCGAGATCGATTCCAACGGCATAGGCATGTCCCTTTCCTTGCGATCTGTACGTCACCGCCGCAGTGCCGTCTTCATAGCGTGCGAGCGGTCCGGCGCTCTGCGTGTACCCGTAGCTGCCGAACGCGTCGGGATGTTTGGTGCGGTTCCCCAACCTGAGCCTCCGTTCTCCGGGATCCGCGAGCGAAGAGACGAATGGGGCATTCGAATCAAACCGCACTTCAAAGCGTTGCCGTGAGGGAACCGCCTCCCGAAATCCAAAGACCTCCTGAAGTCCACCGCCGAGGACTTGACTGCCGATCAGCGTCCCACCGGATCGCGGAAAGGCAGCGAGCGCCTGTAAGGCCTCCGGCGTGAGTACGACTCCCGAGATCTCCGGATACACGAGAACGACATGGTGTGTGAGCGCTTCGGCGTAGTCCTGCGTGATGATAAAGGGGATACCGATCGTCTTCAATCCGTGCACGAGACCGAGCCAGGCGGACGACGGATCGGTCAACAGGACGGCCAGCCGCGCGGGCGATCCCTCAGCAGACTGATTCCAACTGGTTGCAGGCGGCGCTTGCACCGACGTCACGCCATCAGGGCCAGTGACACCCTGAAAGACGTACATCGCATCGGTCGGTACGGTTATGGTACGCGATCCGGGATGCGACCGTAGCCAATTGAGGAGCATCACGGCGCTAAGGATGATCGTCATTCCGATAATCAGTCGGCCACGCAGCGTCTGCATGCCATTACCAATGCACAATGAGGTTAATCAACCCGCCGCGCCTGACGTAGAGAATACCGCGGTCCTCGTAATATCCTGCCGCTTCCACCGACAGCCGGCGGTTTACGGGAAATGTCACGCCTCCCTGTATGATACGGGTTTGGACCCGGGTGAAGTCTTGCGTCGCGACGATCCGCTCTCCCGACGTCCCGAACGCGCCCGAGGCGAAGACCTGTAGCCGATCCCGGGGCCGCCAAGTCAACTGTGAGGCAAGGGTGATCGAACCCGTATCGGGAACGTAATAGACTTTTTCCGTGAGCCAGATATTGTATGGAAAATACACGGTCAGTCCCGGCAGAAAGAGATCGATGTTGTCTTTCTTGAACAGCAAGTGGCGATATCCAAATGAGAGTTCGGCTGCAGATAAGACGGGGTGCACGACACCGAGACCTTGGACCACTTCGGTGACGGCCGAATAGTTCGGGGCAAAACTAGGATTCGCGGTGGCTTGCGCGCCGATATAGCCCCAGGCGTGGCTCCATAACGGGCTGTAGAATTCACCTGATACCGGGGTGTCGTGAAACCCAAACCGATTCAACGCCTCCACTCTCGCGATTAGTGTTTTGTCCCCCAACGTAGTCCCCGCCTCCACCAACACGTTCCGCTCATCGGGAATGCCCTTCGTATACGAATAGTGGCCATAGCCGATCTTGGCGTAATTGCGGTAAGGAAGACTGAGGTCGGTCACGCCCTGACCGACAGGCGCTCGCGGAGAGGCGGCGAGCTCTTCGTTTACTGCCTTAATCTGCCGGCCGATCTCCGGATCAGCGCGTTCAGCGTAGAGCCGCTCGTAACGCGCCAGTGCGTTTGCACGCTCTCCCTGCCAGAACATGACATCTGCCAAGCCCTTGCTCGCCTCTCGATCGTCGGGATGTTCCCGTAGAACCTGCTCATAGAGCTGCCGCGATTCCTCAAAGTGTTTCTGCCAGGACAACGTCAGCGCGAGGGCGAGGCGGACATCGACATCGGCGGGGTGCCGGATGAGGATGTCACGATACAGGGCAATGGCTTCCGCGTGGTGCTCATCCCAAGCCAGCAGCCGCGCCAAGGCTGCTCGCGCGTCATCGTCGCCCGGTCGTTCGATGAGATAGGCCCGATAGGCGTCGATTGCCTGAGCATAACGCTTTTCACTCTCTAGATTGCGAGCTCCGGCAAGACGGCTCGATGCACTAGAATTCGACTGTGCCTGACGTTGACTCTCGCGTACCTCGACAGCGGCCGCGGTGGAAGGCTGTGCGGACGACGACAACTCTGCCTTAATTGCATCAATCCGTTTGCCGGTATCAGCATCATGACGGGAGGCGAAGACCT